>PUNW01000198.1 GCA_003552665.1 Spirochaetaceae bacterium
GAAATTGACCCCAGCGACGGTGGGAGAGAAGAAAAAAGGGGTGACTCCTAAATTCTTCTATGCTAATGTCATAGAAGAACAACCACATATCATACAAGGAGTCACCCATGGCCACTATAGCACAAAATCCGCTCTTTGGGTGGAGAGATGTCGGGGAATTGGGCGATCTCGAACGGCTGCGGCTGGTACTCGAGTATCTACCCGACGAGCCGCTGATGCGCACCCTCGAGCAGGCGCGGGGGCGAGGGCGAGACGAGTATCCGGTCCGTGCGATGTGGAACACGTTGCTTGCCGGGATAGTGTTCGGCCATGAGTCGGTTGCAAGCCTGCGGCGGGAGCTTCTGCGAAACGCCCAGCTTCGCGAGCTCTGTGGTCTGGATCCGCTTGCAGGTGTGGCGGCGGTAGCGCCGGGGTGGGTCTACACGCGATTCATGAGACGACTGCTTGAGAGCCACGAGGAGGTTGAAGCGATCTTTGATCGGCTCGTGGATGCGCTCTGCGAGGAGCTGCCGGAGTTTGGTCGAGTGATAGCGGTAGACGGCAAGGCGATCGGCAGCCATGCTCGCGGCGGCAGGCAGACAGCGAATTACAGGTGGCCTCCCGGCCGGCGGCGGGATGCCGATGCCGACTGGGGGGTGAAAAGCTACCGCGGCGAGCGGCAGGACGGCAGCCTGTGGGAGACGGTGAAGCGGTGGTTTGGCTATGAGCTGCACCTGATGGTGGATGCCGCCTATGAGCTTCCGCTCGCCTTCTCGGTCACGCGGGCCTCGGCGGCCGAAGCCCCTGAGGCGCACCGGCTGCTGGATGCTGTTTCCGAGCGGCATCCCGAGATCCTCAGCCGCTGTGAGACCTTCTGTGCGGATAAGGGCTATGACGATGGGAAACTTATACGCAGGCTGTGGGATGAGCATCGTATAAAGCCGGTGGTGGATATCCGCAACTGCCGGCAAGACGGCGAGGAGAGCCGGCTCGTTGAAGGCACCGAGAACGTGGTCTACACCTACCGCGGGGAGGTCTGCTGCGTGTGTCCGCAGACCGGGACCACCCACCCGATGGCGTACGGGGGCTTTGAGGCGGACCGGGAGACACTGAAGTACCGTTGTCCGGCGCGCCACTATGGCTATGCGTGCGCGGGAGCCGAGGAGTGCCCGATTAAACAGGCGGTGCGCATTCCGCTTTCCGAGGACAGGCGGGTATTTACCCCGCTTGCCCGCTCGAGTTACGCCTGGCAGCGCGCCTACGCTCGGCGCAGCGCAGTGGAGCGGGTGAATGGGCGGCTCGATGTCTCCTTCGGCTTTGAGCGGCATTTCATCCGCGGGCAGGCAAAGATGCGGCTACGCTGCACGCTCGCGCTCTCGGTCATGCTTGCGATGGCGCTCGGGAGAATCCGTGAACAGCAAGCGTCGCTGATACGCAGTCTCGTGCGCAGCGCCTGAGCGTCGAAGACAGGCGCCGCCGACAGCTCAGTTCTTTTAACTCATCCCGCCGCGCAGGGTTGAGGTGTGTGCCCCGGTCCGCTTGATTCCCCGCTCCACGACCTCCGGCGTGGTGCAACAGGGCCCGCAGGCCGCGTGTAAACCGCAAACTTGCAGAGTACCGCCTCACATGAGCGCAGAAAACCACCGCCTACACCGGACGGCGGCAGCGGCGCAGCGCCCAAACCGGCCACAGCGCAAATGCCTCCCTCGCTGCCGGAGTTGACAAATCGAATCTGCTCGGCAGCGGGAACTGCCTCACAGACCTTCCGGGCGAACTCGATGGTGTCTTCGCTATCCAGTCCCGCATAGAAGCCCTTCTCAAGGCTTTGGATCACGGCTTGTTTGACTGCGGGCTGATCGTGACCGAGAAGCACCGCTCCATGACACATGAAGAAATCGATGTACTCTTTGCCGGTTACATCGCGGAACCGCGGTCCGGCGGCGCTGACGGCATACATGGGCTCGCCGGTAAACTGATTGGCCCGGAAACTGGAAGACATTCCGCCGGTCAGATAACGGGCAGCTGAGCGCTGCCACTGCGACAATTCTTTACCGCTCACTTCATCTCTCCCTCTCGCTGGTGGTCCGGTAATCGTCGATTATGCCCGCTACCGCTGTGGCCGCCGGGCGACCGCTGTCCGGTGAAACGTAGGCTTAAGCTGCTCGTACAAATCTTGGTAGATGCGGAAAGACTGCTCGTAACCCGCGCTTAGGTTCGCATCCGGTCGCAATTCGGAACCCTTGAGCCGCGAAACGGGCCAGTCTGTCAGCCGGTTGAGCTCGCCGGCCGCCACAGCTCCCACCATAGCCGCTCCCAAGCCGGTGGCGTTATGAGGCGAAGTGTGAGCGATGCAGGGCAGTGCGAAGACGTCGCAGATCAACTGCTTCCAGAAGTTGCTGCGCAGCCCGCCTCCCAGGAGCATAATCTGCCGGAAGGTAACGGTTTTCTCGATCAAAGCCTCGAGCACCGTCCGAAGCGCGAACGCCACCCCTTCAAACACCGCTCTGACTACATGTTCTCGGTTGTGGCCCAACGTGAGCCCGACAAACGCACCTCGAGCGTGCGGATCCCAATACGGGGTGCGCTCACCCATCAGGAGCGGCAGGAACAACAACCCGTCCGCTCCCGGGGTCGCCTGCATTGCCGTCGCCTCCAGCTCGTCGAACTCAAGCCCCGAGCTCTGTTCTGGTCTACCAAGTAGAATCCCACGAACCCAATCAATACAGATCCCCGCACTCTGAACAGACCCGCAGGCGTTGCAGCTGGTACCGTCCGGATCATAGAAGTTCTGAAGCCGCATATGCGGGTCGATTAACGGCTCCGCGAGCAACGTCGACATCCAGGCGCTGCTTCCCACATGTACATAACTCGTTGTATTGTCCACAACCCCGGCACCACGGGTAGCCGCAGCCGCATCACCACAGCCGTAGGCAACCGGTATCCCTGATGGCAGGCCGAGGGTTCTTGCCGCTGCCTCTGATAGCGCGCCGCGTCCGGCGATTGAAGGGTGAATCTCGGGGAACTTGGCTGGGTCAAGCCCAACGGCACGGATCAGATGCTCGGCCCAGCATTTGCTGCGCATATCGAGCGCCGCAGTTAGCGATGCATCCGAGAAGTCGGTGGCGTACATATTGCCGGTAAGACGGTAGCCAACATAGTCCTTCGCCTGCAGGAACACCGCAGTGCGGTTGTAGACCTCCGGTTCGTTGCGAGCAAGCCACATGATCTTCGGCAGCGAAAAGTGCACATCGGGCCGATTGCCGGTCAATCGGTAGAACTCCGGCTCCGGAATGATCTCATTGATCAACTCCCGCTCTCGGGAGCTGCGAGAATCCAGGTGAATAATAGCGTCATAGCTGGGATCCCCGGCACTGTCGAGGGGAACGCAACCGTTCATCTGGCCGCAAAGCCCGATCCCGCAGATCGTCGCAGGATCGATCTCGATCTCCTCACAGATAGCCCGCGTACCCCGCACAACAGCCTCCCAGTAATCGGTGGGCCGCTGCTGTCCCCAACCGGGGCGCGGATAGCGTGTATCATAGTTTTCGCTATGTGCTGCTAACTCGGTGCCTTCAAGCGTGAACAGACAACACTTGGTACCGGTCGTACCGATGTCGTAGGTAAGCACAAGCGATCCGGAATGCTGCCTTGCCACGTGTCGCCCCTTTTGAGATTGCCGGCTTGGCTACAGCGCGCTATAGGGCCTGCTCGAGGACACCGCGCAACTCGGCCTCGGTGAGCTCAATGGGATTACCCTTCATGCTGCTTGCGCGTTGCGCCTTCCCGACCGCCTCCGAAATGAGATCCGCATGAAGGCCGAGCTCCCCGAGAGACGGAATACCGAGGTCGTTGGTAAGCTCAACCGCCCAGTCGATCAAGTCCCCCGCCTGCACATCCGAGTCGCCGATCAACAGCTGCGTCGCCTGGCGATAGCGAACCAGGGCCAGGCTCTCAGGATCCCGCGACTGCAACGCGCCGAGGTTAGCGCGAGTCACCGGGCCGAGTAGCCGCGCACACAAGGCTCCATGGGGAGCAGCGATGAGACCGCCCAACGGGCCGGCAAAGCCGTGCACCGCGCCCAGCTTGGAATTAGCCAACGCGATCCCGCTCATCAGGGCTGCGAGCGCCATATCCTCGCGCGCCGAGCGGTTCTCGGGCTCGTGGTAGGCAGTCCTCAGACTGCGGCCCACTCGAACCAGGCCCTCGCGGCATACTGCATCCGTCATCGGATTCGCCTGTTTGGCTACGTAGGTCTCAAGCAACTGCGTACAGGCATCCAGCCCGGAGGCCGCGGTGACCGGCGGCGGCGAGGTAAGCGTCAGCTCCGGATCAACGACCGCATACTTCGGCAGGAGGAATGCGCTGCGGACACTCACCTTCACCTTATGCTCGGGCACCCCGATAACCGCATTTCGAGTAACTTCGGTACCGGTGCCCGCGGTGGTGGGGACGGCACAAAACGGTAAGGCCGGATTACTCAGCGGCTTTCCCGCCCCGACAACCTCGAGGTACTCGCTCAACTCACCGGGGTTAGTCATCAGGCCGGCGACGACCTTGCCGGTGTCTAGGACGCTTCCGCCGCCCACCGCTACGATGGTATCCGGACGGTGGTGGCGCGCCGCTTCCAACACCTCCTCCACAACCTCCACCGTTGGCTCGCCGTGGATGGTATGCCGCGTCACCTGCAGCCCGGCCTTCGAGAGATCGCTCTGAATGCGATCATAATGATCGCCGCTTCTCCCGGTGATGAGAAAGCCCCGCTTTCCGGCCGTTCCGGCAAGCTCGGCAAGTTTCGCGCTGCTTCCCGGGCCGAAGATGATGCGTCCTGCAGTCGCAAACTCAAAGTTCATATGCTGCCCCTTCGTTTTGGCGAATGATACCGTCGTTATCGCCGTGCGCAGCCGATTGTAGCACCGCCGGCTACCGCAGAGTCAAGCTGAACGAGGCGGGCTGCCCTGTTTATGCCGCGGTCGAAAGCCGGGCCTTCGGTTATCCCGGGCTCACCGTCGTATCGGCTCGCATTGCCCGTTGTCTCAATCGGCACTGCGTCGTATACTGTCCCCCAATGCACGACGCGAGTTCCTCGAATCCCCACTTGTTTGTGATCTTCGGCGTAACCGGTGACCTCGCACAGCGCAAGCTGTTGCCGGCGTTTTACCACGTAACGCAGCAGGAAGGATGCGAAGCTGATGCGTTCCTGTTGGGGGTGGGAAGACGCTCCTGGAGCGACGCTGAGTTCAGGCAACGCGCCAAGGACGCACTCGGCGCGGCCGGGATCGGCACCCCCGAAGGCAACGGCTGGTGCAATGAGCACGTCTTTTTTCATGGAGTCGACGACTACGAGTCAGACGAGAGCTTCGCCGGTTTGCGCGCGCGGATAGAACAGATTGAACGCGAGCACCACCTGCCGAAGAATCGTATCTACTACCTCGCGCTGCCTCCGGAAACCTTTGAGAGCACGGTTACCGGACTCGGAGAGTCGGGGCTTGCGCATAGCGAAGGCTGGACCCGTCTGGTAGTGGAGAAGCCCTTCGGCAAAGACCTGGAAACCGCGCGGGAGCTCGACCAGCTCATCCACCGTCACTTCCACGAAGATCAGGTGTACCGGATCGACCACTACCTTGGAAAGACCACGGTGCAGAATCTGCTGGTGTTCCGTTTCGGCAACGGCATGTTCGAGCCGCTGTGGAATCGAGATCGCATCAGCAGGGTAGAGATAACGGTCGGTGAAGATCTGGGTGTGGGCTCTCGCGGCGGGTACTACGACACCGCCGGCGCCCTGCGCGACATGGTGCAAAATCACATCATTCAGTTGCTCAGCCTGGTTGCGATGGAGCCGCCCACGGCGTTCGAGGCCGAGGCGATCCGCAGTGAGAAAGTCAAGGTGGTGCGGTCCATCACCTCGATCGTTCATCATGACGTCGTACTCGGGCAGTATGCCGACGGAAGCATCGACGGCGAACCGGTCCAGGGGTACCTTTCCGAACCGCGGGTTGCCCCCGATTCACAGACCGAGACCTATGCGGCGTTGCGGCTTCATGTGGATACCTGGCGCTGGCATGGGATTCCGTTCTATGTTCGCACCGGCAAGCGCCTGCCTGCGCGCACCACCAAAGTCGCAATTGTGTTCCGTGATGCGCCGCTGCCGCTATTCAGGGCCTTCAAGGATCACCCGGTCCCGAATGTGCTCGTGATCTCAATTCAGCCGGACGAGGGCTTCGACCTGTTCTTTGAAGTGAAAACACCGGATCGCGATTTCAGGCTGGACACCAAACGACTGACCTTCCGGTATCAGGATCAGTTCGGGCGAATCCCCGAGGCCTATGAAACGCTGGTGGCCGACATCGTCGCCGGCGATCAGACCCTGTTCGTGCATCGCGACGAAGTTGAGGCCTCGTGGAAGCTGCTGACACCGCTGTTGAAGCATAAGCCGCCGGTGGCGCCGTACGAGGCGGGAACGTGGGGTCCGAAAGAGATCTACGACCTCTTGCCGGACTGGGTAGATTTCTGCCTACGAGAGCCGGCGGAAGCCGATGAGGGAGGGAGCGCGTGACTGTTTCGCCGGACCGTATCAGGATCAGCCCTTCGCCTCAGGATTTGGCACAGGCGGCGGCCGAACACATCGAATCGGCCTCCGCAGAGGCTGTCGCCGAACGCGGACGATTCGTGGTGGCGTTGGCGGGTGGATCTACACCGAAGCGGCTCTACGAGCTTCTCGCGCGGCGGAACCGTTGCAACTGGAGCAGTTGGTACGTGATGCTCGGCGACGAGCGTGTTGTTCCGCCCGAACACTCCGAAAGCAATGCTGCGTTGGTAAGCGCAACGCTGCTGGATCGGGTTCCCATTCCGTCCTCACAGTGCGTTTTGCCGCAGATAGCCGAAGGTGACGATCACCGCGGCGTTGCCGAAGCCTATGACGCTCGTCTGCGGCAGCTGTTCGCCGATTCCGGCGGGGTGCTCGATCTAGCGATCCTCGGTCTCGGAAGCGACGGCCACACCGCCTCTCTCTTCCCGAAAGACAGGACGTGTCTCGAGGAGAAACGGCGCCTCGTCTGCCCCGCCACCGCGCCGCCGGACGCTCCGATTCGCGAGCGGATTACTCTCACCTATCCGGTATTGCAACAGGCACGCACCGTCATTTTTCTGATCACCGGCGAGTCCAAACGGCACGTGGCGGCGGAACTACTGGCCGGGAGCGGGCGACGTTCGAGTTATCCGGCGGCACGCTTCATTCCGGTTCTTCACGCCTATTGGTACCTCGACGCAGTAGCAGCCGCCGGCCTGCCCGCGCTTACCGGCTAAAAGATTCCCGGGCTCCATTTCAGCGAGATGAACAACCAGATCGTCACCACGAGCAGGATAAGTCCGCTGAGGGCAAGGAATGCGATCTGAACTACCGAGGGCGGAGCAGCTGCCTGAGCCATCATCAAGGTCATGGCGATCGCGCCGCCGACGAGGGTCAGATTCTTGACCATCAGAATCGGCGCGAAGATCAGGCCCCACAGATTCTTGCGCAACAACAGCACCCCGACCACGATCGATGAGGGGGCGACAAGGCCCAGGTCGAGTGTCTGCGCCACCAAATGACCCTCGGTATCGATCAAGAGCTGAGGAGTCCCCCCGGTGGCCGCCTCCCAAACCGGGCCGATCCAGACCGAAAACGTTCCCACCCCGACCAGGATCAGCACCGCCGCGGTTGTCTTGACCACCGCTTCCCACAACACCGACTCATCGATATCCGAATCCACAACGTCACGCAGCGCGAGCACAAACGCGAAAAACGAGATCGAGAACAAAACCACATAGACCAGGAAGCATCGGTTGACTGTGAGCCCGAGCGCGTAGCTGCCGTAGGTGTAGACGAAGTAGGCCAGGATCCCGGCATGCGCGAGCATACCGCGAATGGTTCCAAACATCGCGAGCACCAGGAATATCGCGAGCGCCGGCACTGCAAAGAACAACGTCACCGCGTCAAGCCCCTGGGCTTGAGCAGCTCGTCTTGCAGTTTCAGCCTCGTACAGATCCAACCCGAATAAACCGGCGATAGCCACCCAGGCAGCGAGCACAATGATCAGGCCTGACAGAATATACAGGATAAGCTGACGACTTCCCATGGGTTTGCCTCCGAATAGACAGTGTAGTCGCCGGGCTCACCCCCGTCAACAAATCAGAACGCGTCGCCCGCTCCGACATAGAATTGAGGGGCCCCCTCGGGTTCGGAGTAGGCGGCATTGAAGCGCAGCAAGAAACCGGATTCCGGATCCAGCTGAAAGCGCAAACCCGCACCCCCGGCAGCGACGAGATCCTGCCCGTCCAAGCCGTCGATCTCCGAGGCTACCTGCCCGACACCGCCGAAAACCTCGAGGCTGAAACGCCACAGGAAAGGGCTGCGGTACTCCGCCTGGGCTGCCACCAGCGTACGGTCTCGATACCGCCCCTCGGTGAGCCCGCGCAGAAGCGACGGCCCGCCGAGCCGCGGGAGCTCCTGAAACGGTGCGGTGTCGAGCACATGTTCGAATACATACTGGGTCGCGATACGATGGTCACCGAAAAACGGTGTTATCTGCACGTACTCGGCCGCAACGCTGCCATAGCGCTCTGCCGAGTCCGGCAGGGTGTGCCCGAGGCGCAGAGAGAATGCCGCCCCGGACCGTGGGTCGAAGGTCGTCGGGCGGCTGTCGTAACGGAACTCCACCATCGGCAGCAGCACGGTGGCACCGTCGCTGCCCGAAATCTTGCCGGTGTCGAGCAGTCCCCCCTCGTCTGGGTCCTCAACCCAGTGCCGGGTCGCCCTGAACCGCGGGCCGACCCTGAACCGGGGCAGGAACTGAAACAACGCACCCAACTCCCCGGACAACCGGCGCTCGAGGTACTGTTCGGCGTCTTCGGCATCGCTGCCGATGCCGAAGAAATCGGTTGGAACCTCGGCAAACACAAGATCGCTTTCAAGCAGCAGTCGATCGCGAAACAGATATTGATTGTTTTCCACCGCAAAGCGGTACGCGGTTGTAGTGGTGTAAAATGCCGCCAGCAGCAGCGTGTTGTCAGGCCGGGCGCGCGCCTCAACGCCCCCTGCATCGCCGGGCCCCGCCGGCGGCACGGGCGATTCCGGAGGAGGGCCGACCGGGTCGTATATGATCAACGCCGCGGCCCCGAACAGCCACCCGAGCTCCGGTGTATACCCGATCTGAGGGTAGAACACCGTTCTGAAGGAGGGATCATCCTCGTCGTTCTCGGCATTGTGACGCTCAACGGTGAGGCTCTCCGCACCGTGGCTCTCCGGCCGCTCGGGGGGAGCAGCCCACAGGGGGAGAACTATGCCGCTCAGGAGCAACATCCACAGCGCAGGCAGCCTGATCATTCGTGCAGGCATGGTGTTCAAGACAGCGCGACCTCACCGTTTGAAGCGACATGTTCCGGCAGGTAGGCCTTCACCAGCTCCCGTGCAGTGGGCTCATCGACCACCAGCTCGTTCATGTACCCGGCCTGCAGGGCGGCATGCAGCCCTTGGACTTTAGCACGGCCGGCGACGACGCACAGCGCACGATCCACCGACTGGAACAGATGCAGCGGCGGCCCGCTTGCCCGCTGATTGAGCGGGATATCCGCCCAGCTGCCGTCGGCACGATAGAACACAGTGGAGATGTCACCCACCACTTCCTCCCGTTTGAGCTCCGCTAGGTCCTCGGGCTCAAGATAATCGCCGGCGTAGACACGGCTCGGCACCCCCGCATGCACCGCTCCGACGCTGTACAGCAGCACATCGGCCTCTTGTTGTTGTCTGAGGATCGCCTGAATACTACGCTCACGCCACAAGGCGCGTTTGGTATCTTCGTAGTCGAAAAAGCTCGGTACCGGGAACAGCTGCACACTGGCCTGATAGTTGTCGGCAAAGGCCTGTAGGATGTTTGCCGCGTAGCGGTTATCGGAAAGCGCGGTGTTCGCGGAGCCGTTGAGCTGCACGATCTTCATGCCGATCAGCACCTTGGGTATCAGATGCATGCTGATCTCGCTGATTGTTGTGCCCCACGCAATGCCCAGCACCTGATGCCCGACAAGAACCTGATTGAGGTAGTTGGCTGTGTAGCGCGCGACGCGCTCGAGCCATACCGACTCGCCGGCGTAACTCGGCACCGGCACTATATGCACGCGCTTGAGCGCAAACCGGTTGCAGATGATGGTCTCAAGCGGACTGAGACGAGTACGTGTATCGTAGACCTTGATATCGACGATCCCGTGTTGCCGGGCGTAGCTCAGCAGCTTCGAAACCTTGGGCCGTGAGAAGCCCATCTCCTTGGCGATCTGTTCGGTGTTCAAGTCCTGGTAGTAGTATAGCGAAGCGACCCGGTAAGCCTCGTCGAAGATGCGCTCCTCGCTGTTCATCCTCTGATAGTAGTGCGTTCGGTCACTCACAAGCCTCCGCCTTCGCCTGTTCTCGGCCTGCGGCCTGACCGCCGCCGGTTAGGCGACGAACTATGCGATCCTGAGCTTCGCCGGGCATGCGCCGCACCGCCAAGCATAACGCTAACACCGCTGTAACGCAAGCAAAACGCTCGGCCTGCTGCGCCTGCCCCGCCTGCCGCGCCCGGCTGTTGCGGACGCGCCTACTCCGGGTATTCTCCGCGGATCATCGCCGGGGTGTGTTGCATAATCGGCAGGAGCACGCGAGTTGCGACACGCACGCCGTGCACCGACCCGGGAAGGTTGACGATGATGGTATCGCCTTTCATACCCGCAACCGAGCGCATGAGCATTGCGAGCGGAGTCTCCTGCATGGCCGAAGCTCGCAAAGCCTGGACGATACCGGGCAGCTCGCGGTCGCAGTACGCCGCGGTCACCTCCGGCGCAACCTCGTGCTGAGCGATGCCGATGCAGCCGGCAGTGAGCACGAAGTCGTATGCGGCGGAGGCCTCAAGCGCCGCACGGATCGCCTGCGATTCCTCGCTCACCGCCCGCCGGTCCAACTCAACATCCGGCAACCCCACCCGTAACGCCGATTCGATCTCGGTGCCCCAGGGATCCGCCTGGCCACCACGGCTTACCTTGTCGGAGATCGTGACAATACTGATCCTCACCGCAGTCCTTCCTCAGTCGAGCTGTTCCTTCGTCTTCTCAACCAGTTGCACCCCGTCGATCCGCATATCCTTGTCGACCGCTTTGCACATGTCATACACCGTCAGGCACGCAACCGAGACCGCAGTCAGCGCCTCCATCTCGATACCGGTCTTGTCGGTGCAGACCGCGCGCGCCGAAACCGCAATACCGTCTGCTATCAGCTCAAGCTCGACCTCAAGCTGATCGATCTCGATATTGTGACACAGCGGGATCAGATCAGCAGTGCGCTTGCCTCCCGTAATCCCGGCAATGCGCGCTGTCGCGAGCACGTCCCCCTTGGCGAGCGCGTTATCGCGTATCAGCTGCAGCGTCTCGGCGGCCATTCGAACCGTCCCGCGCGCGGTTGCCGTACGACGCACCTGCGGCTTCCGCGAGACGTCCACCATGCGGGCGCGGCCATGCTCGTCAACGTGACTGAGTCCCATATGCTATCCTCCGATCTGCACCATCGGGCGATTGGTGCAGACCGTCCCGTACAGAGGCTTGGCCAGCACGGTTCGCTCCAGACTCTCGCGAATGTTATCCATATCGACCGGGATCTCATCGTTGGAATGCAGGCACGGCTTCAAGTTACCGTCGGCAAGCAGGCGAATTCGGTTGCACTCCAGGCAGTTCGGCGGTCGATCAAATCGGTATTGATTGAGCTTCTCGGTCGTCAGCTCGTAATGGTTGATCAGCTGTAAGGTCATCCCCGCCTGATCGCAGAACTGCTGCATCGCTTGGATCTCATCCGCGGAGGTGTCGTTGAGGACGACCATATTGATCTTGATTGTGAAGCCGTGCATTTGTGCCGCCTCGATGCCCCGCATCGCCTGCTCGAGTCGGCCGTTGCCGGTGAGCTGTGCATACTTTCGGCCGTCTAGCGAATCAAGCGAGATATTGACTCCGTCCAGCCCCGCCTGCGCGAGCGCCGCCGCATACCGCGGCAACAACACGGCGTTGGTTGTCATCGCAAGGTGTTCCAGCTGGTCGCAAGCTTTGATCCCGGCCACGATCTCGACGATGTCGTGGCGCACCAACGGCTCGCCGCCGGTTAGTCGAACTTTGCGTATGCCGATCTGCCCGGCCTCCTGCACGATGCGGATAATCGTTGCGGCCGAGAGGCGCTCTTCGTTGTTGTGGCGCAGCACGCAACCGGCCGGAACGCAATAGCTGCACAACAGATTGCAGTGTTCGGTTACCGAGATCCTGAGATAGCTGATCTCGCGGTCATATCGGTCTAACATCGAGTACCATTCCTTTCGACAGCCGCTCGACTCCCGCATCAAGCGCGAAGAGACAGTTTGCCTCGCTCAAAGCGTTGATATGCGCCGAGCCTTGATACGAAAGCGGACGCACCACCCCGTTTTCGAGCACCGCCGGCCGAAACTCGAGTCGATCTGAGAACTTCCGGCGCACCTCTTCACCCAGCTCCGCCCGAACGGTCGGCGGTTTCCCGCCGACCCCGCTGATCTGCAGCAGAAAGCGACGGACCAGCACCTCGCACAGCACGAAGGTAGACACCGGATTACCGGCGAGGCCGAACACGAAGGTATCACCCTTGCGGCCGAACAATGTCGGCTTGCCGGGCTTGAACGCGATGCGATGAAACCCAACCTCGACCCCGCAGCGGCTGAGCACCGCGGGCACGAAATCGAAATCGCCCATCGAGACTCCGCCGGAGAGGATTACGAGATCAGACTCCCGCAGCGCAATCTCCACTACTCCAGCGAGCCGCTCGGGGTCGTCGGTGACGATCCCGTGATTCGTGGTAGTGCAGCCGTAGCTCTGCAACTGAGCCGTTATCTGATAGCCGTTGCTGTTATAGATCTGCCCCGGCCCCAGCTCGTCGCCCGGAGCACGAAGCTCCGACCCGGTAGAGATTATACCGGCGTGCGGCCGACGCGCGACCTCCAGTTCGGCGATGCCCACCGATGCGAGTACACCGATATCCTGCGGCCGTAGCATCCGTGGGCCGAGCACCGGATCACCGGGCCGGCAGTTCTCCCCCGCTTTGATCACGTTGCCCAGCGGTTCCGGCTCGGTGATCTCGACCTCATCGCCCTCGCGCCGCGTGTACTCCCGGCGGATCACTTTGTCGGCGCCGGGCGGCAACATCGCTCCGGTCATGATAGCGGCACACTCGCCCTCTTTCAGACTGCCGGAGGGACGATCGCCCGCCGATACGGTTGCGACAACGTGATAGCGGGAACGGCGATCGGTTTCCCGGACCGCGTAGCCGTCCATCGCGGCTTTGTCGAACGGCGGCGATGCAATCCGGGAGAACGCCTGCCTCGGCATGATGCGCCCGCAGGCGCTGTCGATCGGAACTGCTTCGGTCGGGAGCCGGTGAGTTATACTGTCGAGATACTCGAATACTTTCGGGGCTTCAAGCATTGCTACTCCCGTGATGCCGACGAAATAGGGGTTGCGTTGCTTTGTCGCACAGAAACCATACTACCGTAGTAAGATACATTTTGCAAGGAAAAATTATCTATATGGTTCGTGCGATCTACTGCAAGTCCGCCGGCTCAGCGATCCTGCTGGGGCTCCATTCGGATAACGACCTCACGATCGAACTCCAGACCGGAGAGACTGCGGACCAAGCCGTCGAGAATATTCACGACCAGTCGTTCGACGAAGCTGTTGAGCGGGACCTCTTTGTCTCCGTTCTTGATTGAAACCTTCCAGGTCATTGCGTGCCTCCTCACGTGTGTAAATCGGGAAGCTCATACTCCCAAACACCGTCCTGTCCGGCAACCTCCAGGATCGGGTCCTTGAGTATTTTCGGATCGGCGA
>PUNW01000086.1 GCA_003552665.1 Spirochaetaceae bacterium
TAGATCTCGTCGAGCTCCGCACCGGCAAGGGGGCCGGCCGCCGGGTTCTGTACGAGTAGCTGCGGCCCATAGGCCTCCACGAGCAGATCTCCGTTCACCGCGTCGGTATTGCGGTGCTGCTTAAGGAAGCTTTCGGCAAACGCTGCCTTGCCGCCGTCAGGGTCGCGCACCTCGTCCCAACCCGGCAGCTCGGTTACCGCCCGGCCGAGATGCTGTGCCGTCTCGCGGATCAGACTGCGGTCCGAGTCACGGCACTTCCAAACGGTGCCGGGAACGGTGCGTAGATCGGCGGCACGCCGTCCGCCGTCGAGCGCGGCCGCGATCTGCAGCATCGCGCGCTCGCCCATTCCGTAGACGAGGAGATCGGCCTTTGCATCAAGCAGCACCGAGCGCCGCAGGCGATCAGACCAGTAGTCGTAATGAGCGAACCGTCGCAGCGACGCTTCGATTCCGCCGACGATGATATCGATGTTCTTGAATGCCTCGCGGATGCGCGTGCAATACACGAGGGTAGCCCGGTCCGGCCGCCTCCCGCCGCTGCCCCCGGGGCTGTAAGAGTCGCGCCTGCGCGGCTTGCCTGAGACGGTGTAGTTGGCGACCATTGAGTCCACATTGCCGGCGCTGACCAGAAACGCGAGGCGCGGCCGTCCGAGCCGTTTGAAGTCCTCCGCTGAGCGCCAGTCCGGCTGGGCAATGATCCCGACGCGGTACCCTCTCGCGCTGAGGAGCCGTCCTATGACCGCCGTGCCGAAGGAAGGATGGTCAACGTAGGCGTCTCCGGTCACCACCACGAAATCCAGCGGCGTTGGTTCCTCCGCCAACCCTACGCGCTCAAGGTCCGACCAGTGTGTCGGCAGGAACGCCTCGCGCGGGGCATCGTAATGGTTCAGCCCTTGCATCTCAGCACTCGATGACGTTTACCGTGATCTGCGCCGCGAGACCGGCTTCACTGGTTTCCTTATACTTGCCGTTCATGTCAAGTGCAGTTTGCCACATGGTCTCGACCACGTGATCGAGGCTCACACGCGCATCGGCCGGGTTTCCGGTCAGCGCGAGGTCGCTGGCAGTGATGGCTTTAAGCGCCCCCATGGTATTGCGCTCGATGCACGGGATCTGTACCAGCCCGCCGACCGGGTCGCATGTAAGCCCAAGGTGGTGCTCCATCGCAATCTCAGCCGCCATGAGCGCTTGTTCCGGAGTTCCACCACGAACCTCAGTCAGGCCGGCGGCGGCCATCGCGGAGCTAACCCCGATCTCGGCCTGACAGCCGCCCTGTGCGGCGCTGATTGTGGCACCTTTCTTAAAGATACTGCCGATCTCGCCGGCAGTCAGAAGGAAACGCACGACACCTTCGTCGTCGGCGCCCGGAAGAAAGCAGACATAAAACAGCAGAACCGCCGGCACTACCCCGGCAGCGCCGTTGGTCGGCGCGGTTACCACGCGCCCGAAATCGGCATTCTCTTCGTTCACGGCAAGCGCGAAGGCGCTGACCCAGCGCAAGATGCGCTCAAATAGACGCGCGCCGCCAGTGCCGAAATTCCCTGCAATCCCGGATTGACCGGGGCCGACCGGCCCTCTCACAGTCGCGCTCCCATCTGTGATGTCTGAGTAAACGGCGCGAAGCGTGCCGTGCACAGCGGCGAAGAACTCGTTGCGGTCCCGGGGCCACGGTTCGGGAAACAGAGTGCGGGCGATCCGCGCTGCCCGTCTGCGCACCGCTACGCCGCCCGGCAACACGCCTTCAGCACGCAGGCCGTTGTGAACGGAGTCCCGCATGGTGTCGTAGATCGATAGCAGGCGCTCTGCCACCGTGTCCTCGGGATCCCAGACCCGTTCGTTCGCCCAGGCAATCTCACTGATCGGCGTTTCCGGGCCATGCTGCCGGGTCCAGCGGAGGATATCGGCCGCTTGATCGATAGGATACGGTAGTTGGACTGTGGTGTGTGAGCGGTCGTTCTCGTCTTCTTCCACCACAAACCCGCCACCGATACTGAAGTAGGTTCGACTCAGAGCGGTATCGTGCGTGTCTTGATCGTCTCGGTGTTCTCCAGCGCACGAGCCTAGCTCGGCCGTGAAGCTCAGGCCGTTCGGGTGATAGTCCAGGCTGATTTCGCGCACGAACCGTATATCTTCACTGTACGTGAACGCAATCTCACGGCATCCGGCAAGCTGTAATCGGGTGTGGCTGTGAAACGTGTCCCGCGCGCTCCGCACCGCCGCCGGATCCACCGTCACCGGATCGTATCCGCATAGGCCAAGGTAGACTGCTAGATCGGTTCCGTGGCCCACACCGGTCTTGGCGAGCGACCCATAAAGCGTTACCGTCACGCGTCGAACCCGGTGTAGCACACCGCTCGCGTCGAGCTCGGCGCAGAAGCGTTGTGCCGCACGCCAAGGCCCCATGGTGTGCGAGCTCGATGGGCCCACCCCGATCTTGAAGATGTCGAAGACGCTGATACGTTGTTGCGGATAACGCTGCCTCATACGGTAACCTGCAGCAATGATATACGAGCCGGGGAGGTATGGCAATCGGGGTTGGAATAAAGGCTGCGCCCCACACCCAACGGGCGCGGAGCGCAGCCGGGTAGTGCCGATTGCGCGCTTTAACCAGCCTTAGACCGTTACTCCTCGACCAAAAGGCCCTTGTACGGCTTGTCGACCGGTGTACCCTCTGGTCCTTCAGGCCCTTCGTACCTGCGGCCCCAGCCGGTGATCGAGACGATCAGGAGCAGCGCCAGCAGCGCAAAGCCGTACCACACAAACGGCGTCAGCTGTGTCGGCACAACAGTCTCGACGAAATCGTAGTCGGCGGCCACGTCTTCAATCGTGGACACGAGCAGCAGGAGACCACCGCTCCATGGCAGCACGTAACCGAGCGACGAAGTCGG
Source organism: Spirochaetaceae bacterium (assembly GCA_003552665.1). Lineage (GTDB taxonomy): Bacteria > Spirochaetota > Spirochaetia > DSM-27196 > SLAA01 > B1Sed10-166. Next base: position 2,889 of record PUNW01000086.1, read on the forward strand.
GCCGTCCAGAAGCAGTGCGCGGCGGTAGGGATGCAGGCCGTAGGTGTTGCCGATGTCCTTGACCAACGGCGCTGCGGCAACCTCGGCAGCGGTGTTGATCGTGATCACGACGTTCAGCGCCGAGATCACTGCCCAGATGAGCGATTCAGCCTTCCAAACCGCCTTTTGCAGTGAGCGCTTGGCCCACTCGA
>PUNW01000309.1 GCA_003552665.1 Spirochaetaceae bacterium
AGCCTGGAGCGTCCGCTTACGGTTAGATACCTGGATTTGCTTGTCTTTGAGGATCGCAGACGAGAGGCGGGTGTGCGTGATACCATTCGGCGTCAGTTGCGGGATGAGTTTCTTGAGCGGTTTTAAATTGCGCTGGCTGGCGAAGGCGCTTCTCCCACTGGTGGCGGCCGTGGTGATACTGGGCGTCCCGGTGCGGCCGGTTTCGTTGGCGGCCGAGCTGCCGGAGCGCGAGATATTGGTCGGCGGTCACCGATTCACAGTTGAGCTTGCAACCACGCCCCAGGCGCGGCGGCGCGGACTGATGTACCGTTCAGAGCTTCCTGAGCGGCACGGTATGCTGTTCATTTTTCCGGACACCGATTACCGCGCGTTTTGGATGGCGAACACCCCAATCCCGCTCACGCTGGCCTATATAGACGAAGACGGCGTTATCTTCGAGCTGCACGAGCTCAGGCCGTTTTCGCGGGCCTCGGTTCCATCCAGCGAACCGGCGCGCTACGCGCTTGAAGTAAACCGGGGCGAGCTGGAAGATCTGGGGGTCGGCCGCGGCGATCGGGTGGAGCTGCCCGACGATCTTCCTGTGCCTGAATGAAGGCTGTTCCCGCACCCGAGTGAGCTGCGCCGGCCGGGGCTTGTGCCTGCCGGCCTGCGAGCGGCCGGGCTCCATGGGTGCCTCGTGGCGAATGCCCCGGGTGTGGGGCATGGGATCGCGGGCGACCGGGCTCACTCTTCCGTTGTCTGCTGATCGTTCTCAGGTTGTGTCCCGGTGGCCTCCGAGAGTTCGGGGAATAGCTCCAGGACCGGTTTTTCCCCGGGTTCGTCGGGCTCGTTGACGAGCACCTCCACGCGGCGCTCGATGCGAGCGAGATCCTTCTCCAGGCTCTTTGCAAGCTTGATTCCGCGTTCAAACTCCTTGACCGCTTCGTCGAGCGATATCTTCCCTTCGCGGATGCGTTCGCCAACCTGTTCCAGTTCCTCGAGACGTTCCTCAAAGCTCTTCATCGGATAGCTGCTCCTCGGTACGCGCCGTAACGGCGCCTCTTGCAAATCGAATCTTCAACGCCTCATCCGGCTCGAGGACGGCTGCGTTCGTTATGACCTCGCCGCTTTGCTGTGACTGCACGATCGAGAACCCGCGCTGCATAATCTCAAGCGGGGATACGGCCTCAACGTGCCGTTGGGCCAGCTCGAGCCGATGGCGGGTGCGTTCCAGACGGCCTTGCGTCTCGCGCACCAACTCCTCCTTAGCGTCGTCGAGGCGCAGCTGATACGGCTGCACCAGGAAGCGGAACTCGCGCAGGAGATTGTCGGTGTGAAAGCGCTTGACGAGGTCACGTGCGTGCCGTAACCGCTGCAAGAAACTGCGGGCGATCTCGTGCCCCAGGCTCATCACCCGCTGGTAGAGTTCCTCCCGCGGCGCGCTCACCGCCTCGGCTGCAGCCGACGGCGTCGGGGCGCGGAAATCGGCGGCGTAGTCACATAAGGCAATATCGATCTCATGTCCCACCGCCGAGATCACCGGTGTCCGGCAATCGGCCACAGCGCGCACAACCGACTCTTCCGAAAACGGCAGCAGGTCTTCGAGGGATCCGCCGCCGCGGGTTACGATAATGACGTCACCGAGACCGTGACGGTCGGCGCGCGCGATCTGGGCTGCGATCTGGGCGGCTGCGCTGTCGCCCTGAACCGCGGTCGGCACAATCACCAGGTGGAGCCCTGAGTTGCGGCGCCCCAAAACCTGGAGGATATCCCTGATCGCCGCGCCGGTCGGCGAAGTGACGACGGCGATTCGCTGCGGCAGCAGCGGCAGGTCTCGCTTGCGGGAAGGTTCGAACAGTCCTTCGGCGGCGAGGCGCCGTTTGCGCTCCTCGAGTATGGCGAGGATGCGTCCGGCGCCCGCGAGCTGCATACGCTCGACGATAATCTGATAGTTGCCGCGTTTAGCGTAAACTGTTACCGTCCCTTCAACGCGTACAAGCTGTCCGTCCTCAGGGTCAAAGGCGAGGGCGGTCGCGCGTCCGCGGAACATCACCGCCGAGATCATCGCGTCCTCGTCTTTGAGAGTGAAGTAGAGGTGGCCGGCGCCGGAGGCGCGAAAGTTGGATATCTCGCCCTCGAGTGTTACTTCCCCCACCTGGGTTTCAAGGGTGGTCTTGATCAGCTGGGTAAGCTCGCTGACAGTATAGGCCTTCGGCGCCATAAATTGCAGGGTACCGATTTAGCGTGATAAACTCAATCCACTCACACCGGCGCCGATAAGCATACTAAGTACCATGAAGACGATTGCCTGTATTAATGCCGTCGCATGCTCGCCATATACCACGTTGCCTCTGGATGCCGGCGTTTCGGCGCTCGATCGAGTCGTGGAGTACACTGCGGCTCTTCCCGGTCTCGAGCGGGTGGTCGTGCTCATTGACGCTAAACACGAGGATCCGTTCCGGGGGTCAGAGCTCCCAAGCCGGTGGGAACTGCGGCGACGCTCGGACTGGACGGCTGAAACCCTTCTCGACGAACTGCACAAGATCGGCCGCGAGTACGGCGATAACGACAGCTTGCTGTTGTATTACTTCATCGATGCTCCCTTCCTCGACCAAGGGATCACCAGACGCATGCTCGCACACCACCGCCGCTATTACGCCGAGTATACCTTTGCCGATGGTTTCCCGGATGCGATGGCGCCCACGGTGCTGAATCCGGACATGCCGGAACGTTTGCGCGGGCTGGTCACGCCTGAGGATGATCCGAGTCGCTGGGATGGGCTGTTCACGATTCTGCGTCGAGATATCAACGCCTTCGAGGTGGAGACCGAGCTTTCCGATGAGGACTACCGGCAGCTGCGGCTGCACCTGCGCTGTGACACCCGCCGCAACTACCTCCTGTGTCGGGGCTTATATCCGCACGGCGGGCGGGATGAGAGCTCGGTGCTGCGGCTGATCAAGGAGCGGCCGCAGCTGCTGCGCACGGTTCCGGCGTATTCATCGGTACAGGTGGTGCGCTCGTGCGCGCAGCAGGTGATCTACGACCCGTTCCGGTTGGTGAGTGACCCTGCAGTTGGCCCGCTGAACGCAGATGACGATGC
>PUNW01000313.1 GCA_003552665.1 Spirochaetaceae bacterium
GAGGCCACTGATGGCCTGTCGGATGTCTTGGTGCGCATCATCCAGCCTCTCGGCTACCGTGTCTTTTTCCGGGGGTTCATCTCGATGGTAGGGAACCAGAAGATCCCGGATCGAGATGTCACCGTCTACATCACCCAGAAAGACATCGGTTCCACACAAGCGCTTCTTGCCTTTCAATTCGACTAAGAATTCGACGTTCTGATGGAACGCTGCACCAGTAGCGTTTGCGGATCCCGTATAGACGCGTGCGTCCCACCCATCATCTACGATGAACAGCTTCGCATGTAGGCTCTTGAGTGTATCTTCATCGCTGATCTTTTCTTCCTCATCCGGCATCTCGATTGGATCGCTATCGGGGTTAAGTTCGGCGGCAGTGTCCAGTGTATAGATTTCATCCCACGGGTCGAGAGTATCCTCCGAGAGCGTATCCAGTTCTTCCCACCGCGAGATGAGGGTTGTATTGCGTGACGCAGGATCTAACTGATTGAGAAGCGATTTCGAGAGAAACGGTGATACCACGATCAGGTCCGTTTCCCGGTCGGGGAACGGCCATGGGTTTCGATTGTCAATTCCGAATGGGTGGAAATCAACCTCTTCGAAAGCATCTGGTGGAGAAAAGTCGACACGCCGGAGTTCATCCTGAATCGTCTCGATCTTAGCCTGTCGGTCGGTATCTAGATCCCTCGCCGCTATTTCTGGAAGAGTCTCAATGAAATCCCCGAGTGGATGGTTTCGCGCATAGGCTAGTTGACGGTCTTCCCGAAATTCCCCGTCCAGGCGGAGCACAGTGTCCCATGAGCGAGCATACGTCAGGTTCCGACTGAGACAGAGGAAACGATAGTGAACCTGTTCGTCTGTTCCTGTATACCGAAGTACCCACGTTTTGGGATGAAACGCACCGTGGTCGCTCAGTGCGTTCGCCTCGACAACGACATCCTCGAGCAACTGGAACAATTTGTTCTGCTGGCTTGGTGTGTGAATCCGGCCACTCTGACAGAAGAGGGTCATCCGATTCGCGTTCCGTCGGAGGGCGTCGAGAGTTGCTACTGGATCTAGTTCCTCTTGATCCAGGTCTTGATGCTGGTGTCGAGTGAACGCGAGTGGAACGGCAAGCAGTGCAGATAAATCAACTGAATAAGTGGCACCAAGCGCGTAGTCTAGGTCATAGCCAGCAGGTGGTTTGAGTGACTCGTGTAAGAGCTCTCGATCCTGCGGTTCGAGCATCTATCCTCCCTCCAATCCTGCGAAGATATCTTCGAGATGAGTCTTCGCTGTGTTCCAGCGATAAGCGAGTTGCCCAGTGCCTGCCTCTCCGCTCCATTGCTCCAAGGCCGATTGGTTGCTGAGACGGGCGCGGCCGCCTTTTAGCCGCCTTTCCCGTCTCTCAATAAGCTGTAAAGCAGCGTCGTCATTAGCGAGTTCCTCTGGAGAATCTGATGCGATTTCGATCCATCGCTCGACGAAGCGCTGCATCCGTACTGGTGTATTCGTACTTGCCTCGGTGACGATTTCCCAAAACCGATTTAGATCCCAATTTCGGAACTCAGATAGCCGACTGCCGATCATCTGGCCCCATCTCTCAAATTTCGTCGAGTACTCTTCGATACGGTCCTCGTCTGCTGCTTTCCTCGCAAGCATGAGGTTGTAGAGGAGGGCGGCGCCGTGCATGATCTCCGAGAAATTCCGAGCATGGTGGAGGCATTCCCTGACTTCGTCTGAGAGGCGACTCTGATGGGGGTATTCCCAGGGGAAGTCTGGCGTCCCCCCGAGCTCGGATTCGTGCAGCAGATCCGCCAGCATCGAATCCGGGATCGCTTGGAGGATTCGGTCTCGCAGGTACTCTGCGTCCCGCTTACGGAGAGCAAAACTAGCCGTGTCCGGAAACTCATCCGGCGGGTCTGGGAGTGCAGGATCCCAATTCGGATGTGGTGTTTCTCCTACTCGGTCTTCTTGCTCCTGCTGTAGCTGGTAGTGGACGTCCAGGGAGTCGTGGTATTCGTTCTGCGAGCCGTTGAACCGTCGAATGTTCCACGTACCGAGGCCAGCCCAGTAGATGTTGCTTGGGAAGCGTTGTAGATCTCCCTTTGAATACCGGCCGATGACCCCTTCTGGATCATCTCCCTTCATCAACGCCTCGATGACTCGGACCTCGTAGCGGCGTGCTTTCGACTCAATATTCGTCGATGAGGCCTGTTTCTTCTCGAGGTCTCGGTACATCCACGGTACGAAAAGGAAGTATTTTACTCGGGTTTGGATCGTCGTCACACCCGGGAACAGTAAGTCCGCGAATGCATCCCTGATACGACCGATTCCGAGTTCATCACGCGTGTCGCGTTCCGAGAACTGTGAGATGAGATCACGTGTTCGCTCCCTTTCTGCCTCCGAATACGAAAGCCACGAGAAAGACGACATTAATAAGCAACCTCTTGCTGCGTCCATAATAACAATTGGGCTATCTTACAGTTTTTAGATCTTTTTGGCTCTCACTGCGTGTCAGTAGGCTTCGCCATGTGAGTACCTACTGGCCAACGTCGACTCCTTATACATCCTCGAATCCAAGAATCATTGATTCACTGATCGGCGTCTTGCATTGCGAGTTCACGAATCTTCTCTTTCGTTTCCTCTCGGTACTCGCCGAACGCCACTTCGAAGACGCCGCGGTAGAAGTGTTTGTTTTTTTCCAGCGTGATGTCCTCGCGTTTAAGCTGCTTTTTCAAGCGGGTAAACGTGATCTCGATGTCCTCGCTTTGCTCGGGTTCAACGTATATCGTGGCTGAATCCCAATCCTCGCGGATGTTCAGCGGTTCGTCATCCATCTTTCCTGCCTTACTGGTCGACGAATCAGTATCGGTCGTGGATGCGGTCCTCTGCTGATCTGATCGATCTTCAGTCGCCGTCGCAATTCCACGCCCCTTTCTTTCTGGTTTCCGCGATGTCTCTGTAGTCTCCTCGTCTGCGACTGCGTCCTCCTCTTCCCCTTTCCCCGGCATGGTCACATCGAAAGCCCGCACGGGGTCCCACAAGGCATTAGCCAGGTAGAGCCGAGCGCCTGCATGTCCCCCACC
>PUNW01000295.1 GCA_003552665.1 Spirochaetaceae bacterium
AGGAAGAGATCGCACCGGAAAACGGGTGGGAGAATTAATCTCCCTCTTCGATTGCGATCAGCTGTTTGAGAAGCGTCTGCAGGTTCTCGAGACGCGTGATTTGACGGTCCAGAGTCGTATCGAGGGTTTGCCGGCCGTTTTCGGCTCCCGGCTGCATTGCCGCATACTTTTCGTTGAGCGCCGGTGACGATGCGTTGCGAATACTCCGCAATACCGAGATGAGCTCCGAGATCCGCTCCAGGCTCCTGTCGAGCAAAACCCTGGCTTCCCGGTCTTTCTGGGCCACGAACTTCTGATATGCGCGCTGTTGCCGGAGGTCTTTCTCGACCGCGTATCGAAACCGGTAGAAGGTCTTCCCTTCGTCTGAATCAGGCGAAAAGCCGAGGTCAAACAGGTGAACCTTCTCCGATATCTCCTCGATGCCGGAAGCGATTGTGAGCAGGTCACGCCCACTCTCCTTGACTCGCACCGGTACAACGCGTGAAAGCCGGCGAAACAGCTCGACGAGCTCGGGGCGGTAGATTTCTCGAACGAAACTCCGCACGACCTGAAGCGACCGCATGTGCTTGAACCCCGGAACCCCCAGTTTGCTGACGCTCTGTTGGATGGAGGGGCGGTAAAACTCGAACTCCGGGGGTTCATTGCCGAACAACTCGTAAATCATGGCGTTTATGACACCGAGTCGGACCTTCGGGAAGACCTCATCGAGCTCGGTGAGAAGCTGCATCTTCAGCGCGGCTTGGTAGAACTGCTCGAGATGCAACCGGGGAAGATAGATCATGAGCCGATAGTAGGGGTCTTCGTGGATGGTCTTGATCAGCTCCACCAACGGCAGCTCTGATAACGCTTCATCGGCTTGCTGATAGAGACGAACGATGTTTTCCTGAAGTCCGCTGACCTGACCACTGTCGATATCAGCGATCTTTCGCTCCAGCGTCAACGGATCGGTGCTCTCCACAGCCTCCACCCCCTCGTGCTCGAGCAGCAGATAGTACCGCAGCACATCGTCATGCAACCGATGCTGTTGGCCATGTTTGGAAGCCAGGTACAGACCGTAATACAGTCGCTCGAGGTAAGGCAACGCCGCGGCGAACTCCGCCGTCTGGAACCGCGGGGTTTCCTGAGGCACCGACCAGTCTATTGAGACCCCGAACAGCTCAAAGAGCTCGTCGAACGGAAACATTCCCAGCCCGCGAAGGTGATACAGCGGGAGAATGCCTTCGGCGATCTGTTTGAACACGTCCGCATGGATACCCGCTATATATTCGTTTAGCCGCTTGAGGACCTCGGAACGAATGTCGCTCTTCATCTGTCGACTGCGATACAGCGCAAGCATCTCGTTCAGCGAGACAAATTGCTCGAGCTCGTACTTGGCTTCGGGGATGTTTCTGCGCAAATGAAACTCGACCACCGCCCGCAGAAGACCGGATTTACTCCAAAGCATTCTCACGAGTGGAATCACCGGATAGGCCGTTCGGTATAGCTGGAACGCGCGAACGGCGAAGTCCGGCCCCAGCAGCCTGCGATCAACTTCAATGAACTGGCGGCCGCCGCGCCGCAGCGGCCGCTTCAGCCTCGCGAGCCGCATCGCAATGAACAGTGTCTCGTCGTCTTCGCGGGTTACCACCTTCCGAAGTACGAACATGATGCGCTGAAACAGGGAAAACTCGGCGATCTCGCGTCGCACGAGCGAGGAACGCTGTTCTTTATCGATTTCGCCCCGGTGCAGGCTCTGATCCTCAGCGCTCTTACTGAGACTCAGACTCTGTACGATGCGATCATGGAGGTAGCGCCGCTCATCGTCACTGAGGCTTCGGGCCAAGCTCTGCAGATGTGTATTGCTCTCCATCGCCGTTCCGGCAACACAGTAGTCTAATTCCACCCGAAATGCAATCGATACCTGTTAAGTTGCACAACGGAACGCCGACAATCGAAGCAGGGTTCGGTAGGAATCCGCAGAGGTAACACTCCGGACACGGAAGTCCGGGGATGATCATCCAAGGAGGAGCTATGATCATCAATCACAACACAAGCGCTGCATTTGCCCAACGTCAGCAGAAGTTCAACGTGTTGGACGTTCAGGGCAACATGGAGAAGCTGTCGTCAGGCATGCGCATCAACCGTGCCGGAGACGACGCCTCGGGGCTGGCCGTATCGGAGAAGATGCGCTCCCAGATCCGCGGTCTGAATCGCGCCGAGCAGAACACTGCCGACGGAATCTCGATGATTCAGACCACCGAGGGCTATCTCCAGGAAACCCAGGACATCCTCCAGCGTGTCCGCGAGTTGGCAGTGCAGTCCTCGAACGGTATCTACACCGACGAGGATCGAATGCAAATCCAGGTCGAGGTCTCGCAGCTCGTGCGTGAGATCAACCGGATTGCGTCTCACGCTGAGTTCAACGGAATGAACCTGTTGACCGGCCGTTTCGCTCGTGATACCGGAACCAACATCGTCACCGCGAGCATGTGGTTCCACATGGGGGCGAACATGGACCAGCGCGAGCGTGTCTATGTCGGCACCATGACCGCACAGGCATTGGGGCTGCAGAGCACCGATGGGCTGCCGCACACCGCAACCTTCCTGTCGCTGTCGACGCCGGATGCGGCCAACGCTGCAATCGGGGTTGTGGACGAGGCCCTGCAGACGGTGAGCAAACAGCGAGCCGACCTTGGCGCGTACCAGAACCGCCTGGAATACGCTCAACGCGGCCTCGCAGTCGGCGCGGAGAACATGCAGGCGGCTGAGTCCCGTATCCGCGATGCGGACATGGCTGAAGAGATGGTGCGGTTTGTAACCAACCAGATCCTGCAGCAGTCCTCCACCGCGATGCTGGCACAAGCGAATCAGCAGCCGCAGACCGTTCTTCAGCTTCTGCAGTAGCGCTTACCGCCGCGTGCGGAACAACGGTAACAAAGCAGCCTTCGGGCTGCTTTTTTTTGCGTGCGTAAACCTGCACAGCGCAGAAGCCGGGCAATTGACATGTGCTAATCGCGCGGAGTACTACAAGAGCTATGACCCAACCCACCGTGATTGAGCTTTCCGGGCTTCCA
>PUNW01000301.1 GCA_003552665.1 Spirochaetaceae bacterium
GAGATCATCTACGAGCTCGAGCGTGCCGGTCACACCGACAAACTGCAGGAGCTCTTCCACCGCTTGTATTCCAACTATCGCGACCAGCGCGAACCGTACATCTGGCTCATTCGCAACTGTTATCAGGATAAGTGGTTCCGTGACATGGGAGTTCCGTTCGAGAAGATATTGATCAGCATGATCCACCTTCTCGACATCACGTATCGCGATATCGACAACAAGCGCGACACGACCTACAACCGCAAGTTGAACCGTCAGATCCATAACTTCCTGTTCAAGGACCGGCATGTTGCAAGCTACCTCTCCGAGGCCGAGGAAGCCTCGATCACGCGGATCTACACGCTCGTGAGCGACGTCAAGGACCTTGACCCTTCGATCCGCATCGAGCTGAAGCAACTCATTCTGAACCGGTTCCCCGGTTTCAAGTTCTACGGCGAGCAGGAGACCGAGACAGTCAGCCGCGGCTTCATCACGACGCCGCGCTCGTTCGAGAGCAAGCAGAAGCAGCTGCAGTACATCCAAGAGGTCGAGGTGCCGGAGAACTCGAAGGAGATCAGCAAGGCGCTCGCGCTCGGAGACCTGAAGGAGAACGCCGAGTACAAGGCGGCGAAGGAGCGTCAGGATTTCCTGAACTCCACCGCTGCGCGCTTGAAGGAAGAGCTCGAGACCGCCGAGGTGATGCGTCCGGACGAGGTGAAGACCGACACCGTGTCGTTCGGCACGCGGGTGCACCTGAAGAACAACCGCACCGGGGAGCAGGAGACCTATACGATCCTCGGACCATGGGAATCCAATCCCGATGAGCAGGTGATTTCGTATCTCTCCCCGCTGGGCAGCAAGCTCTACAATCGGGTGCCGGGGGATCATCTGCAGTTCGAGATCAACGAGCGCAAGTACGACTACGTCGTGGAACGGATTGAAGCGGCCGGTTTCTGAGCCGGCACGAACCTTCGCAGCCGGCGACGCGTGGACAGTGAACGACCTCTCCGGCGTTGAGCCCGGCCTTTCCTCAGCTGCCCTCAATTGCCGAGCTGATCGAGCGCGGCCTGCGCGCTGCGCTTGAGCGCCGGACGCGCGTCATCCTCGGCGCGCTTCTCCAGTTCTTCCTGGAATCCGCTCATCCGGTTACGACTGATCCCGCGAACCGCGTAGATCTGAATCACGAAGTTCGGGTGCTCGAGCATCCGTTCGTAGAAGGTGTCGAGAGCATCGTTCTCGCTTTCGGAAAGTGTCCGTGCAAGGTGTTCGAGGATACGGGAGTCCCGGCGTGACCACTCCTCCTCCATCACCTTGAATAGTGTCTCGGTGGACTGCTCGAGGTGGTGCTCGATCAGCGAAGAAGCGATCTGGTTTCGCAGCTGGATGGGAGCGCTGGAGCTTTGATACTGTTCATGCAGAAACGAGATTGCCTCACGGTTGCCAATCATGGCCAGCGATTGTACCGCCGCGAGTCGCACCTGCATTTCGGGGTCACGCCGAACCTGGAAGATCAGCGCCGGCACCGCATCCTCAACTTTGTTGCGCCCGAGGCCCTCGATCGCGAAACGCCGCACCAAAGCGTTGGAGTCTCGAATGGAACGTCGCAGCGTCTCGACGGTGTCGGCATCCTCAAACTGCGCAAGGGCTCCCACCGCGTAAGCCTTCAGATTCGAGTCGTCACTCTCGGCCGCCTTGCGCAAAACCGGCAGTGCGCGTTCATCACCGCTACGGCCGAGCCCATCGGCCGCGTAGCGGCGCAACAGGCTGCCATATACCGGATCCTCGAGAATCTGAATCAGAAACGGTACGGCATCCTCACTGCCGATGTCTCCCAGCGCAAGCAGTATTTCACCCTGCAGCTGCTGTGAACCGGAGGGCAGATCGTTGAACAGCTCGGCAAGTTTGCGAGCCTCGTCCGCACCGCCGAAACTACCGATCGCACGAACGGCAACCTGCGCGGTTCGAAGTGACCGTTCGGTAACCAGTCTGAAAATCAGGGGCACACGGCGTTCGGCAAGCTCCGGATCTTCCGGCTGCACGTCTCTGAGATAGCGAATAGCTTCGCGCACCACTTCGCCGTCGAGGTCCTGTTGCAGCAGCGACAGCGCACTCTCAGCGCCACGCGCATCCTCTGTCGTGCGCAGGTACTGAAGCCCCTTGGCACGTACTTCATCGTTGCGCGTCTCTTCGAGCAGATCGGCTGTTTCACGACCGAGCCCCGGCTGCGAAGCCGCGATCATGCCGGTCAGGGCTTCGATCACGAGCTCATCGATACCGTAGAGCAATGCCGCCCGCCATTCCTCCACCCGAGGGTCATCCGGCTCATCCTGGTCATCCGGCTCATCTGGATCCCCTTGATCGCTTGGATCAGGAGCCGTCTCCTCGGTATCAAGGTCCTCGTTGTCCTCCCGGTCGTCCTGATCGGCAGTGTCCTCGGCAGGGGCATCGCGGTCGGTATCGGTTTCATGATCGCGTTCAGCGTCGGCCTCGGGTGGGAGATCGTCGCGATCGGGGTCGGCTGCCGGTGGTCCCACGTCCTCCCAGGCATCATCACCCCACGGGATTTCGACACCGTCCTCGGCCCGGAGATTACCCGCGATTGTAGTAAGTGCCAACGCCACAACGATCAGGATCAAATGCTTCGCCATCACCTTCCGGTCACCTTTTCTTCGAAAGTATTGTGCGTACGAACTCTACCTTGAGAACAACGTACAGGCCGCCCACGATCGCCACGCTGGGCACGCCCACTGCAATCAGCCGTCCAAGGTTGCCGAGGGTGCTGCCTTCCACCCACCAGGGGCCGGTAACGGCCCGAAACACCGTGATAAACACGGCCAACGGAACCACCGTCAACCCGGTCTTGAGGGCCGTACGGCCGAAAGCGCGCAACGGAACTCCGTGCAGGTTGTGATAGGCCTGGCGGAACAGCAACAGCGCCCCCAGAGTGAAGGCTGTGGAGTTCGCAATCGACAGCCCTACTACACGCAGCGGCGTCTCTTTCAGCCACAACGACAACGCCACATCGACCACTAGAGTAATTATCGCCACGCGCACCGGGGTTTTGTA
>PUNW01000261.1 GCA_003552665.1 Spirochaetaceae bacterium
CTCCAATTTCGGTCTTGGTCTGGAACAGACTTGGGTACTATAGCACTTCAGTATCTTGAAGTCGACAAGGGGCTATGAGTATTATCTAGCTCAACAAAAGGAGTTGTAGCATGAAAACAGGGGCCGTTACCGACAAGAAACAGTATATCGATGAGCTCGCTTCGCAGTCGGGGCAACTGCGTTACTACAGCCTGCCGCGTCTGATCGGGGACGGCTACGGCCATTTGGAGCGCGTTCCGTTCTCGATCAAGGTGCTGATTGAATCAGTGTTGCGACAGGTCAACAATCAGGAGATCACCTACGAGCATCTCGATGCGCTCCTGCAGTATGATCCGAAGCAGCCGGGCGAGATCGAGTTGCCGTTCAAGCCGGCGCGCGTGCTGCTTCAGGACTTCACCGGAGTTCCCTGCGTAGTTGACCTCGCGGCGATGCGCTCAGCGATGAAGCGGCTCGGCGGCGACCCGAGCCGGATCAATCCCGAGCAGCAGGTGAACCTCGTAATCGACCACTCAATCCAGGTTGATTTCTTCAATGCGCCGGACGCGATGCAGCGCAATGCCGAGCTGGAGTTCGACCGCAACCGCGAGCGCTACGAGTTTCTCAAATGGGGCCAGACGGCGTTTCGGAACTTCTCGGTGGTACCGCCGGCGAGCGGCATTTGTCATCAGGTCAACCTCGAGTATCTGGGCCGCGTCGTGCAACTAGCCGACGCCGCGGAAGGCCGCATCGGGTACTTTGATTCGTTGGTGGGTACTGATTCGCACACACCGATGATAAACGGCCTGGGCATCCTCGGCTGGGGTGTCGGGGGGATTGAGGCCGAGGCTGCGATGCTCGGTCAGCCGATCTATATGCTGGCGCCTCCGGTAGTCGGGTTCCGTCTCACCGGCAGCCTCAGACCCGGCATCACCGCTACCGATCTGGTGCTGCGGGTTACCGAGATGCTGCGCCGCCATGGGGTGGTCGGAAAGTTTGTAGAGTTTTTCGGTCCCGGGCTTTCCGCGATGACCGTTCCCGACCGCGCTACGATCTCCAACATGGCGCCGGAGTACGGCGCGACAGTCGGGTATTTCCCGATTGATGAACAGACGCTCGAGTATCTCTACCACACCGGGCGTTCCGAGGAGTTGATCGATACTGTCCGTCGCTATGCCGAGGCGCAGGGTGTGTTCCGCACCGATGCCACCCCGGACCCTCAGTTCGAGGATGTGCTCGAGCTGGATCTGGCCGATGTCACCGCGAGCGTGGCCGGACCGAAGCGCCCGCAGGACCGCATCGACGTCAACCGGCTTTCCGGGGCCTGGGAAACATCGCTTGCGGCACCGCATGAACAAGGCGGATTCGGCGTGGAGCCGGGTGAGCGTGACAAATCGGTTGCGGTCACGCTTGACAGCGGTGAGACGGTCGAGCTGAAGCACGGCGATGTTGCGATCGCCGCAATTACGAGCTGCACCAATACGAGCAATCCGTCGGTGTTGCTGGCTGCGGGACTGCTCGCCAAGCACGCCGTGGAGCGCGGACTCAGGACCAAGCCGTATGTGAAGACGAGCTTCGCACCGGGCTCGATGGTGGTGACTGAGTATCTCGCCCGCACCGGTTTGATGAAGTATCTCGAGCAGCTCGGCTACTATCTGGTGGGTTACGGGTGCACCACCTGTATCGGCAACAGCGGGCCGCTCCCGCGCCCGATTCGGGAGGCGGTCGAGCAGCATGATTTGGTGGTTGCAGGGGTGCTCTCCGGTAATCGCAATTTCGAAGGGCGCATCAACCCCCACACCAAGGCCAACTTCCTCACGTCCCCGCCGCTGGTGGTGGCGTACGGGCTTGCCGGAACGGTTGGGCTCGATCTCGAACGTGATCCGCTCGGGTATGACGGGGCGGGGCAGCCGGTGTATCTGCACGAGATCTGGCCGAGTGAGGACGAGCTCAAGGATTACATCCGCTCGGCGCTGAACCGCGAGGCGTTTCTCGAGAGCTACACCGGGCTCGAGGACTCAAACCCCCACTGGAACCGCATTCAGCTCGGCAGCACCGATCTCTACGAATGGGACCCCAACAGCACCTACATTCAGGAGCCGCCGTTCTTCGAGAACATGTCCCTTGAACCGGGGCGGATCGAGCCGATTGAAGATGCCTATGTGCTCGTGATGGCGGGCGACAACATAACTACCGATCACATCAGTCCGGCCGGCTCGATCGATCCGGACAGCCCGGCCGGGCGCTACCTTATCGAGCAGGGTGTGGATGTCAAGGATTTCAACTCCTACGGTAGCCGGCGCGGAAATGATCGGGTGATGACCAGAGGAACGTTCGCCAACATCCGCTTCCGCAACGGCATGGCTCCCGGAACCGAGGGAAGCTTCACGACCCATGTCCCGACCGGAGAGGTGACCGACATCTACACCGCCGCGTGCCGCTACCAGGAGCAGGGAATACCGACGGTGGTCCTTGCCGGCCATACGTACGGGATGGGCTCAAGCCGCGACTGGGCGGCCAAAGGCACGTATCTGCTGGGTGTGCGTGCGGTGCTCGCGCGCTCGTACGAACGTATCCACCGCAGCAATCTCGTCGGGATGGGGGTGCTGCCGCTGCAGTTCCTCGACGGCGAAAGCTACGAGAGTCTCGGGCTCAGCGGCCTCGAACGCTATACGATCGAGATCGACGACGACGTTCGCCCCATGCAGCGGATCACCGTCCGCGCAACCGCGCCGGACGGCAGCGAGAAACAGTTCGCGACGACAGCGCGTCTCGACAGCCCGGTGGAAGTCGAGTACTACCGTAACGGCGGCATCCTTCATACCGTGCTGCGCCGCTTCGTGCAGCGCTGAGACCTGCCCGCAGTCGCCGGCCCGCGGTCGGCCGCACGCGCCTCAAAGCCTCGCGGACGCTCCTGCGGCTACCGGGACCGCAGCAGATCTTCCCAGCGGATGCCTTCGCCGGCAGGGACGTCGCGGGTCAGCTCGGCTCCGAGCACATGCTCGAGGTGCTGCGGCTCGATTCCGGGCCTGAGGTTGTGCTCGGTGCGCAGCAGCGCCGTATTA
>PUNW01000088.1 GCA_003552665.1 Spirochaetaceae bacterium
CCTCAGGCGGCGCGTCCTCGCCCGCCGCGGTTGGGCCGTCACGGTTCTCGCTTGGAGCCGGCGATTCCTCGGCACCGACACCGGTGACCGGCGCAGCATGCTCGGCGGGTTCCGGCGGCGCGTCGTTCGACTTACCGCCGGTCAGCTGTTCGGCCAGCTTGATCCGTAGGTCCTCGAGAAAAGAGTTGATCTGGCCCTCATCCCGGGTAGAGGTAAGCGTTACCGTGCCGCCGGTGTGATGAACATGGATGCGGGTGGAAGAGATGCCGCGTTTGAGATCGTACGAGGTGAACTCCGGATAGGAGATTACCTCGGGATTGCTACCGGAGGTACCGTTTGCAAGGAAGAGAAGCCGGCGGTCGGTAACACAAAAGATGCCCGGCGTGCCGGAGCCGGACCCCGCAATGCGGCGTCCGCGAAAGAAACCCTCGAGCAGATTCTCGACCTGCTCACCGTCTTCCAGCGCGTTTTGAAGAGCACTCAGAAGATTCTTCTTGAACGAGACGTGGCGCCAGTTCGATATGGTACGAAGCTGAGACTCGAGCTCGTCCGGCAGCGGCATGCGTGCTTCCTCGCCTCCCGTCCCGGCGAACAGCCGTCCTGAAGCAGGGCAGGCCGGACCAGGATCGGGAGACTAGGTTACGTCTTTCAGGCTAAGCCCATTCTTCTTGAGGTACGGCAGCAATCCGAGCTTGCTGACCGAGCGCAACGCGCGGGTTGAAAGCTTTACGCGGACGGTACGATCTAATTCCGGGACATACAGCCGCTTATACGTGACGTTCGGCTTCTGCCACTTCTTGGTTTTGTTGTTCGCGTGACTGACGTTGTTGCCTGACAACGGCCGTTTGCCGGTGATAGAACATCGACGTGCCATGGTTGGCCTTCTCCTTTCAGATCATGAGCTCCAACCGAAACCGACGGCCTGCCGGTGTGTTGACGACCGGCATTGCAGCGCGGGATAGGGCAGACTGTAAGATATTGTGCCCGATTGTCCGCGGAAGCGGGCCGCAGCTTTCGGCTGCAAGATACTCGCAGTACTCTACTGGAAAGCGAGGATCCGAGTCAATCCCCGAGAGATAGAACCTCAGTCCGTGAGCGGGTTGGTGGGGAACTGGACGCGGTACGTGGTGCCGTCGCCGCGGTGCACGGTATACGAGCCGCCAATTTGGTCGACGAGCATCTCTATGAGCTGTAACCCGAAGCCGCTGCCGGACCGGTCATTACGCGAGAGGGGCCTCGGCGTACCGTTATCGGCGTACACCATCGTCGCCGCCTGCGCTTGCCGTTCAACGCGCAGCGTGATACGCCCGCTTGCGCCGCCCGCAAACGCGTGGTTGATCGAGTTGGTTATCAGCTCGGTGACAATGATGCCGAGTGCTGCAAGGGTCTTCGTGTCCAGCTGAAACTCGGCTATCTCTGCGGTTGCCGTTATCGAATCGCCGGTCTGTACCAACTGCACCGTTTCATTCACGAGCGGCTCAAGGTATGCGCGAATGCTTAGGGCCCCGTGGTCCTGCGATCGATACAGCCTATCGTAAAGAACCATCATGCTCTGTGCCCGACCTGCTGCATCCTGCAATGCCTCGCGCGCGACAGTGTCTGTGATCAGTTCGCTCTGATGCGTGAGCAGGCCGACTATCGTGCTCATGTGGTTCTTCACGCGGTGATGAACCTCCTTCAGCAGGATTTCCTTCTGTCGAAGCAGCGCCTTGATCCGGTCTTCGGTCTGTTTTTGCTGGGTTACATCCCTGCTGATCACAAGAATCCGGCGCGGGTCTTCAGGGGAGTCCTGCAGGATTGCCGCGCGCGAGTCGAACCACGCGGGGCCGCGGTCCGTGGTGGGAAGGCGAAGCAACGGCAGGCGAAAGGGCAGACGCCCGCGGGAGAGATTGGCGAATGCCTCGTAAGCGCGCTCGCGATCCCGGTGATCGATCAGCCTCAGCGCGTTCTTCGCTTTGAGCTCCTCCAAAGTACACCCCAGGTGAAACGAAAGCGCCGGGTTAGCGTAGATGATGGTGCCGCGCGCATCGAGCAGGACGAATATGTCGAAAGCGTTCTCCGCAATCGAGCGAAACATCGCTTCACTGGTGCGCAGCCTGTCCTCGAGTCGCTTGCGTGCGCTGATATCGTGAAACATCAACACGTGTGAGAAGGCGTATCCAACCTCTCTCAGCGGTTGCATGCTCACCAGCACGTCGAGGTACGTTCCGTCCCTTCGGCGATAACGCCGTTCGCGCTGTACTATCGCGTTCGTATTCTCCATCGTCTTGAGGTTCTCGTCCGGGGGCAGACGGGCGAAGTCCTCGGGATGGATCAGGTCGCGCGCATTGAGATGCGAAAGCTCCTCACGCGAGTAACCGAGAATGCTCGCGGCGTGGGGGTTCGCATCGATTATATTGTGCTTCGTGTCGGCGAGGATTATGCCTACCGTGGCCTGCTCGAACAGCTCGCGCCATTTGCGAAAGTCGCTGTCGATGCGGCTAGCGGGCTTAACCAGGTCGGTGACGTCCCTCCCGGTTGCCTGGTGGCCGGCAAACTCGCCGTCGGCGTCGAGGAGCGGAGCGCAGTTCCACTGCACCTTCCGCCATCCCCGCGGAGTCCAATGGCGCGTCTCCAGGCGGTGGACGGGCTGCCCGGTTGCAGCCATGTAGCGCCAGGCGGCGTTCTCTTTCGGGCGGTCCTCAGGGTGGGCGAGCTCGGAAGGACGTCGGCCCAACAAGCGTTCCTCCGGCTCACCGTAGAACCAGGCTGCCTCGTTGTTGAGCAAGACCCAGCGCCCGTCTTCATCACTGCGGGTCATGAGCTCCTGCGAAAGCTGAATGATCGATTGGTAGCGCTCGTCGGTTTCCGAGAGCTCGATTTCGGCGTGATGCCGTTCGGTATCGTCGACCACGTACCCGCCGAAGAGGAGCCCGCCGTCAATTTCATGGTTTTCGTCAAGCACCTGTGCGGTGATCCGAAAGCGTGCCGTCTCACCGGTTGCACGGTAAGCTTCAACCGAGAAATCTCTGACGCTCCCGTTCTCGCGCAATAAACGAAGCAGCTCGTTGCGACGATTGGGGTCGGCATAGAGCTGTCGTCCCAGATCGGAATAGAACTTCAGTAAGACCTCAGGCGATTGGAAACCGAGCATACGCGCCATTTCGGAGTTTGCCTGCCTGAACTTGCCGTCGGAGGTAGTCTGGAAGATTCCCACCGGCGCACCTTCGATGAGGTTGGTGAGGCGCTGTTCGCGCTGTTGTTCCTGAATATGCGCGTCGAACAACTGGAACGCCATCTTGATCGACTGGGAGAGGACGAACTCTCCGGAACCCTTGAGCACGTATCCGTAGCGAGTGATCTGTTCGACACGCTCGACGTACTCCTGCTCTGCATGCGAGGTGAGGAACACGACCGGGAGCTCGCGAAGCTCGAGTATTCGTCGAGCGGTTTCTGTGCCGTCGATCCCCGGACCGAGGTCAATATCCATGAGCACCAGGGCGATCTCCGGTCGCTCGATGCTGAGCTCGACTGCCGCCTCGCCGTTCGAGGTCGTCAGGACGCTATAGCCAAAGCGTTCGAGGGTTTTCTGCGTGGTGATCGCTACCAGGCGGTCGTCTTCGACCAGCAGCAGAGTGTGGTGATGCGAACTCTTCATTGAGCTCCGTTGTCTCCGAGTTATTGGTCTGTTGTCACTATTGGTACTCTTTGATGCAGCGACCGAGGGAAGACCGGAGCCATACTGCTCAGTCTGATCCGCAGTTCAAGCTGACAAAAGTTTTCATGCACTGTACTGCACGATTGCCGGCGCGTCAATGTCGCCGTGAGGTTTTCGCACAAGTCGTTGTCGACAGCTATTGACTAGTAGAAATATCGGGGCTACCATATTGGCAGCTGCAAATATTGGGGTGCAATATTGATGCGCGGTATTGATGCGCACTTTCGCACTAGTGATGTGGTCCCCTCGTCTGCCGGCCTCTGTTCAGCGCCGGCGTTTTCAGCGCGAGCATTTTCGATGCCGGCAGCCGTGTTAGCAGGCGACAGACGACGGGTGGCATACAGCCGACAGGAGTGCAAAACAGTGGATCTGCATTACGAAGATCCCGGCGTGGACAAACTCTACCACCGTATCTGGGGAGAGGACATCCACTACGGGATTTACGCAAGCGAGAACGAGCCGATTGCAGCGGCTACGCGCCGGGCCAAGGCCGAGATGGCAAAACCGCTTGCTCTCACGCCGGAGTGGCTTGTGCTTGAAGTAGGGTGCGGGTACGGAGCCACAGCCCGGTTCCTGGCCGAGCGCTACGGATGCAGGGTGGTTGCCACCAACATATCCGCCGGTCAGCTGCGTCGGGCACAGGAGGCTACCGAAGCGACGGCGGTGGCAGAGCTCGTGAGCTTTGAGGTCGCTGATTATCACGATCTGCCCTATGGCGACGAGCAGTTTGACTGTTGGTGGTGTCAGGAAGCGCTCGTGCACTCTCCGGACAAACTGCGAGTGCTTCAGGAAGCTCACCGGGTTCTCAAGCCCGGCGGCTACGCGGTTGTGTCCGATCAGATCTTCCGGCCGAACCGCCTGACACAGGAAGAGTTGCAAGCCGTTCGCGAGCGCTACCACACCGAGAGAATTTCCGGCCCGAACGACTACGCGGATATGATCCGGGAAGCGGGCTTTGAGCTGATGGAGCATCGCAATTGGCAGGAGCA
This sequence comes from Spirochaetaceae bacterium, assembly GCA_003552665.1. Taxonomy (GTDB): domain Bacteria; phylum Spirochaetota; class Spirochaetia; order DSM-27196; family SLAA01; genus B1Sed10-166. The sequence goes on from PUNW01000088.1 coordinate 4,687, forward strand.
CGCCAAAACACATCGCCGCAGGATTCGTGACCGCCTCGCTGAGCTCACCCCGGAGCTCAGCGAAGAGGTTTCACCTGAGACACTGAAGCGAAACTACGAAAGCTGGGATGCATGGGCCAAACTGGCCGAGGCCGGCAAGCTCGGTTTCGACTACTTTCTGGCCCGCAAACCGCGGTAGCGGGGGCGTTTGCGGCCCGCCCGCAAACCGGGGTTAACAACGCCGGTGGTGCAGGGGCTGCCTGCCGGCAAAACTGCCGGAAGGGAGGTAACTATTGATGAATACTCAGTTGAAGGAAGCGTTGGAGCGGGCGCCGCAGTTCGACGACGTCCGTTCGAATGGAGTTGATGTCGAACGGCTCGGCGGTCTTACCAATCTGGTGTACCGAGTCACCTACAACGACACCCCATACGTCGTTCGGATTCCGGGCGAAGGCACTGAAGAGTACATCGACCGCTCGGTGGAAGCCCACAACGCCAGGCAGGCCGCCGCCGCCGGGGTCAGCGCTCCAGTGCTGTATTTCGATGAGAGCGACGGGCTGATGGTGTGTACGTATCTGGAAGGATGCAGAACGATGTCGCCTGAAGCCTTTCGGGACGAGAATGACGCCACAGAGCGCGCCGGCCGCGCTCTGAAGCGTATGCATGCCAGCGGTCGTGTGTTTCGGTTTCGCTTTGAGCTTTTTGCGATGATCGATGAGTACCTGGGCGTGCTGCAGCAGCTGGAATGTAGCCTCCCGGAGGGCTATCACGACGTAGTCGCTGAGGCTCAGGCAGTGCGCGAAGCGCTTGCGGCTAATCCACAACCGCTTGCTCCCTGCCACAACGACCCGTTATGCGAGAACTTTCTCGACAACGGCAAGCGCATCTACGTCGTGGATTGGGAGTACTCGGGGATGAACGAACCGCTCTGGGATGTAGCCGATCTGGCGGTTGAGGCAGGGCTGAGCGAGGAGCAGGACATCATTCTGCTTGAGGCGTATACCAACGGCAACTACCGTGCTGCCGACCTCGGGAGAATGAGAATCTATAAGGCGATGTGCGACCTGCTCTGGACGCTGTGGGGTTTGATTCAGTACGCCAACGATAATCCGGCCGATGATTTCTGGGCGTACAGCACCGAGCGCTTTGAGCGCTGCAAAGCCTTGATGGCGCAGCCGGAGTTTCACACCTATCTGCGCGATGTGCGTCTTGATAACTGAGCGTGCGGCAACTGATGACACCGCTCCCCCCGGGCGTTCTCTTCGACAAGGACGGGACCTTGTTCGGCTATCGCGATACATGGGTTCCCATCAATCACGCGGCTGCCCACGCCGTGAGTGAAGGCAATCCGCTTATAACCAAAGCGCTCTTGGCTGCAGGGGGCTACGATTCCACGACCGACACGCTGGTCCCCGACGGGCTCCTGGCCGCCGGTAACACGCGTGAAATTGCCGAATGCTGGCATGAAGTTCTCAGCCGCAAGCGCGTGGCAAGCACGGGCGGTCATTCGTCTGCGCGCGCTGACGAGCCGCGTCCGCGGGCCCGGCAAGGAGTTGAAGCAATTGCGGAGCTCATTGAAACCGTCTATCGGCGCGAGGGGCCGATCCGGGCCGTACCGGTAACCAATCTGCGCTCGCTCCTCGGGGCGCTGGTAGCGTGCGGACACCGCTTAGGCTTGGCCACCAGCGACAGCGAGTCGGCCGCCGAGGACACGCTCGAGCGCTTCGGGGTGCGCGAGCTGTTTGCGTTCGTCGCCGGGTACGACAGCGGCTACGACCCCAAGCCTCAAGCAGCCATGGTCTACGGGTTCTGCCGGGCCGTCGGGACCAACCCTGGCGAGGTGGCTGTGGTCGGCGATACGCCCCACGATATGCGGATGGGGCGTGCGGCCGGTGCGGGAGAGGTGATCGGTGTTCTCACCGGCGCGTCCTCGAACGAGGATCTCCTCCCGCTTGCCGATAGTGTTCTGCCGGACATAGAGGCGCTCCGACTCCGGTTGCGCGACCCGGATGCCGGGGGCGGTCGTGGTATACTGAGCGCATGTACCAAGCCGGACTGAAAATCGGCACCTGCTCCTGGAACTTCGACAGTTGGGTTGGGCTTGTATACAGCGGCAAAAAATCGCGCGCGGTCGAGTATCTGCCGGAATACGTCGAGCAGTTCGACACCGCCGAGATTGATTCGTGGTTCTACCGCATACCCGATAAGCGCTCGGTGGAGGAGTACCGCGCTGCGGTACCGAGGGAGTTTTCCTTCACCTGCAAGGTCCCTCAGGAAATCACCTTAACCCACTTCCGCAAGCGCCGATCTCAGGACCCGCTCGAGCCTAATCCATCCTTCCTATCGGTAGACCGATTCCTGACGTTTCTTGAGGCGGTTGAGCCGGTGCTGCCGCAGCTTGATGCAATCATGTTCGAGTTTGAGTATCTGAACCGGCAGAAGATGAGCGGACAGGAAGAGTTCATCGATCGCCTCGGCAGTTTCCTTGAGCGATTGCCGGCCGGGTTGCCGTACGCCGTTGAGCCGCGCAATGCGAACTACCTCAACCGCCGCTGGTTCGAGTTCCTCAGCGAACACCGCAGCGCTCACGTTTTCAGCGAGAAGCAGTATATGCCGCACGTGTGGGAGGTGTACGCGCAGCATCGCGACCTGGTGGAACGCACCGGTGGTCGAACCGTAATCCGGCTTCTGGGGGGCGACCGTAAGGCGATGGAAGCGAAGACCGGCGGAACGTGGAATCAGGTCGTCGAGCCGAAGGACGACGACTTGTCCGCGGTTGCAGGGATGATCGCCTCGCTGCTCAGCTCGCTGTTCACGATTGTGTCGGTAAACAACCATTACGAAGGGGCCGCGCCGATAACCGCGCGTAATCTCAGGCGCCTGATAGCGGAGCGCTGAGGAAGAAAACGGAACGGATTTGCGACCATACCAGTGCCGTTGCGCTTCCACAGCCCGGCCGTTTCGGGTTAGCCTCTGCAGCCATGACTAACCTATACACAGACTTCACTAATCCCGAGCTGACCGACCGGCTTGGATGGTACTGCGAGCCCACCAACTGGACCATTGACCCCGTCGCCGGCGAGTTACGCGTGATCACCGACGGCGAAACCGATTACTGGCAACGGACGCATTACGGTTTCCGGCGTGACAACGGTCACTTTCTGTACACCGCGACGCACGGGGATTTCGAGCTCGAGACCAAGGTGCAATACGAGCCACGCGCTCAGTTCGATCAGGCCGGGCTCATGGTTCGCTTCTCTCCGGATGAGTGGATCAAGACTTCGGTGGAACTGGAGGGCAATCAGCGCTGTTACCTCGGAGCGGTGGTGACGCGCGACGGCTACTCCGATTGGTCGACCCAGGAGTATGCGCATGCGACCGTGGATATCGGCCTCCGGATGCGCCGCGTGGGGGACGACTTCCTGGTCGACTGGCGTGAGGCCGAAGGCGACTGGGCGCCGTTGCGGGTGACTCATCTGACCGCTCCTGAAGGGGGAGGGCCGCTCCTGGCCGGTCTTTACGCCGCGAGCCCAAAGCACGGTGGGTGTACGGTGCGCTTTGAGCGCCTGCGAGTCAGTGCCGCGTAGATCTTTTTTTCTTTTTGAGCTTGCGCACGGGGGCGCATTGGCGTAGAATCATACCACTTTTTTGTGTCCCAAGCGATCCGATAAGGAGGAATTGCTATGAAAAAGAGTCTACGGGTTGGTGGTGTAGCCGTCGTCATGGCGCTTGCGGTGGTATTGGCGGCGACGGCGGGAGGGGCCGGGGAAGCTGCGGAGACGCCCGACGAAATCACGATCGTCGTGGGGTTCGGAGCCGGCGGTTCCAACGATCTGTCTGCGCGCTACTTGGCGGAAGCGTTTAACGATCACGGCATATCGGCAAACGTCGTCAACATGCCCGGAGGCATGGGAACCGAGGCCGCCTATCATGTATCTACGCAGTCACCGGATTCAAACACCTTCATGTGGGCACACCCGCTGATCATGCTGTTCGAGCCGGCGGCGGGCGACCGCGGTTTCACGATTCACGATTTCGAGCCGGTTGGAACCTTGGCAAGCCCGACTTTCGCTGTCAGTTCCAGAGCCGGTGCACCGTGGAGCACGCTTGAGGAGTTGATTCAGTACATCGAAGCGAACCCGGGTGAAGTTGTCCTTGGCGGCCAGGGAGAGGGCAACATGATGCATTTTATCGCCGAGCTAATTCTGGACCCGGCCGAGCTGGACTACACCTATGTCGGCCTCGGCGGCGGAGCTGACGTTGCCCTGAACCTGACCGGTGGGCATGTGGATGTTGGTCACCTGAGCTTGGCTGCCGCTCGTCCGCTGCACCAGGATGGTGACTTGAGTGTGCTCGTGAACACCCAGATTCTGGTGGAGCGCGATCCGCTCATGCCCGAGATTCCGAACATCGTGGAGTTCGGCATCCAGGGACAGGAACCGCATCCGCTTGCGCTCTGGGCACCGAAAGGGACTTCATCCGCACTGATACAGCAGCTGACCGAGGCGATGGCCGAGATCGCCCAAGATCCGGATTTCGCCCAGAACTATCAGGACATCGGCGTCATTGCCCACTATCTCGACCCGGAAGAGACCTGGGAGTTCTTCATGGATGTGGAGGAAAACATGGTGCCTCGCTATAAGGCGTGGCTGGAAGCGTACTTGGCTAACTAAGAGTCTGAAGTTAAGGCGCGGCTTTGAGAGCCGGACGGTCGTCCGTTTTCAAGCCGCGCCGGCTACGTTCGCCGGCAGCGAGCAAACGTTACGCACCGGCGAGAAAGCATCACAGGTGAGTTACCCGTGAGTACAAAACGATTGACGCAGAACGGCATTATTGGGCTCCTGATGGCGTTTGTTGCCATCGGCGCTTTTGTCTGGACGTTCTATTCGCCGCTACGTTCGATGGAGCTGTTCGTGCCGCGCATCGCGATGTGGCTCATAATCATCGGAGGCGTGTTGGTATTGCTCCGTGACGTTGTGAAGCCTGAGAGGGCTCCGCGGCTGAGCCAGGCGTTCGTGCTCCCGTATGCCGGCGGAGTCGCGTTTGCAATGTGGCTGTACGGGTGGGCGTTCCGAAATATCGGACTCGTGACCTCGACATTCGTGTTTCTTTCGGTCTGGTGGATATGGATCGCGGTCCGCGACGCGCGGCGCAGCGGTACCACCGCGGGGCTGGCATGGCGAATCGCGAAACTATTGGCGCTCGCGCTCGCAATCGCCGCGGTTATTCACGTGTTGTTTATCACGCTGCTCAACATGCACATGCCCCGGACCCCGTTGCCGTAACCGGAGTACCACATGTTCGACTTCAACGTAGAAGCTGTTTTCGGCGCCGTCGCCATTGTTTTCGCGTTAGACACGGCGATGTTCGTTATGCTCGGTATCGTGGTCGGGATCACTACCGGCGCGATTCCCGGACTGGCCCATAGTCTTCCGATTGCCTTGGTATTGCCGTTTTCTTTCTTCCTGCCGATCCATCAGACGATGGGCTTGCTGATCGGCACCTACCAGGGCGGCACATACGGGGGGTCGATAACCGCGATTGCATTCGGAACGCCGGGCACGCCGGGAGCCGCGGCGACCGTCGCCGACGGATACGCTCTTACCCGGCAGGGTAAGGGCAAGAAGGCGCTGCAGATGGGCCTCTACTCTTCGGTCGTCGGCGGCCTCTTCGGCTCCTTAGTGCTGATTTTCCTGGTAGTCCCCATCGGTCGGATAGCGCCCCGGTTCGGGCCGGCGGAGCTGACTGCGTTGTACTTCATGGCGTTATCGCTGGTGGTGGTCTTCTCGACTGAGAACGCAGGCAAAGGGATCCTTTCAGCCGGCATCGGCTTTTTCCTCGCAATCATCGGCCGCGACATTATTACCGGAGGTCTGCGGTTTACCTTCGGGATACGCTACATGCAGGCCGGTTTTCCGTTGGTGCCGCTGCTGATGGGCTTCTTTGCGCTTCCGGAAATCATTAAGCAGATCCACACCGTCATCACCGACCCTGAACACGCCGGACAAGTGTCGGAAGATGGTGTGCTCGAGTTGCCGAAAAAGGCGGAACCGGGGCTCGGGCTGAAAGAGTTTCTGGGGAGCTGGAAGGGTACCACCATCGGATCGGTGGTGGGGACCTTTCTGGGTGCGCTCCCCGGCCCCGGGGCGACCTTGGCGGCCTACACTTCCTACAGCGTGACCAGCCAGTTTACCGAGGACAAGAGCTACGGGAAGGGATCGCTCGAAGGCGTGGCTGCCGCCGAATCAGCGAACAACGCCACCTGCGGCGCTACGTTCATACCGATGCTCACGTTCGGCATTCCGGGAAGCTCAATCTCGGCACTGCTGATGGCGGCGCTGATTATGGAAGGGGTGCCGGTGGGCCCGCGGGTGGTGATCGATCACACCCTGGTGGTGTACACGATCTTCCTGCTGATGCTCGTGGCGAATCCCTTTAATCTGATCTTCGGCCGGCTGCTGATCCCGGTGTTTACGCGTTTGACCAAAATTCCGGCGGTGGTGCTGTGGCCGACGATCGCGATCGTGCTGGTTATCGGGACCTACGCGTATAATAACAGGCCCTTTGACATCATCATGTGTATCGTCGCAGGGCTAATCGGCTATTTCTACCGCTGGTTCAAGCTGCCGGATGGCCCACTGGTGCTCGCGTTCCTGGTGACGCCGTTGTTTGAGGCGAGTTTTCGTCAGGCTCTGACAATCTCGCGGGGCGATCCGATGTTCTTCGTCCAAAGCCCGATCGCGCAGGTGCTGTGGGTCATAACCGCCCTGTCGATTTTCTTCTTCCTTCGGAAGAAGGAGCCGGGTTGAGGGAAGCGCAGTGCCGAAACATGAGTGTACGGATCATTGTCACCGGCGGGACCTTCGACAAAGAGTATGACGCGCTCAGGGGTGAGCTCACCTTCCGCGACACTCATCTTCCGGAAATACTCGAGCGTGTTCGTTGTACGGTGCCCATAGAGATCGAGATCAATCAGTTGATAGATAGCCTCGAGATGCGGGAATCGAATCGCCGTGCCGTGCTTGAGGCCTGCCAAGCCGCGCCGGAAAAGCGAATTATCGTGACGCACGGAACCGATACCATGGCCGAAACCGCGCGCCTCCTGGGGGAAGCGGGGCTACCCAAAACGATTGTGTTAACCGGAGCGATGGTCCCGTACGCGTTTTCCGGCTCCGACGCGGTATTCAATCTCGGCTGCGCGATAACCGCCTCCGGCGTGCTTGCCTCCGGGGTGTACATCACCATGAACGGCCGGGTCTTCCGCTGGGATGCAGTGCGCAAGGATACCGAACACGGCATCTTCGTCGAAGCCGAGTAGCCGGTTTCGGGCGGCTATGCTTCGCCGATGAGCGCGGCGTAGAACTCGCAGGCCCGGACAATCTCCGAGATCGCGCAGCTTTCATCGCGCATGTGCGCAAGCCGGTGGTCGCCGGGGCCGAACCCAATGGTCGGAATCCCTAACGCGACCGGGGTTACCGCATTGGTGCTGAAATCCCAGAACGTGTAGTTTTCCGGATTGCGACCGAAGGTGCGCGCGTACGCTCGCCGGCAGGCAAGGGCAAGAGGCGCGTTTTCGTCGATTCGCCAGGGCGGATGGATGGGGTTATACTCCACCGGCATTCCGGTCCAGCTCAGGCGCTTGAGCGTTCCGATCTCCCAGGTCGCGTTGGTGCCGGAGACAAGCGCATCCATCTCGGCTTTCACGGTCTCTTCGTCCTCTCCGAGCACCAGGCGGCGGTCGAGATATATCTCGCAGACAGTAGGCACCGCGTTCAACGATGCGCTCGTGCTTGCGATCCGTGACAGCACGATACTGCCGGCATCGTCACCGCCGCGGCGCAGACGTTCGTTGAGCGTCTCCACACGCCGGATTATCTCTGCCATTTCGTAGACCGCGTTCTTTCCCTTCTCGGGTGCGGCGCCGTGTGCGGCAACACCGTGTGTTCGTATCAGCACCTGCGCCTTGCCCTTGTGCCCGAGCGCGATGGTGTTGCCGGAAGGCTCGCAGATCACCACCGCATCAGGCCGCAGGTTGAGCTCGGAGAACAGGTGCTTTAGATTCTCTCCGTCACAGTCCTCTTCCATCACGCTGCAGGACACATAGACGCTCCTGCCTGCAAGCCGTCCGGTCCGTGCGGCGAGCGCGGCGCCGTATATTGAGGCTGCGGCCGCCGCCTTCATATCCACCGAGCCGCGGCCGCACAATCGACCGTTCGATATCGCTCCGCCGAACGGCTTGACGGTCCACTCTGCCGCGTCGGTTACTTCAACGGTATCCAGATGTGAATCGAGCATCACAGCTGGGTTTCCATCGCCGATCCGGCCGAGGAGGTTTCCCATGCCGTCGACGACCACCTCGTCATAGCCGAGCGCACGCATCTCGCTCTCGGCTCGTTGAACAGCCTCGCCTTCAGCGCCGGGATAGCTTCTGATGCGAACCAGCGCCTGTGCGAACTCAAGGAGCGCTTGCGAGGTCTTGTCGTCCAGCGCCTGGTAATTTGTCTCAGCCATGTTTTGTGTCCATCTTCCGTGTAAGCGTGCCGTGTTCTGATAACGCCTTCTTCTGCGGCTCTCCTCCTGCGGCTCTAACTGTAACTGTAACCGAAAACGCGCGTTGCGCCCACGGGGCGAACCTGACACGGCGGTGGGGGTGAACCACGGTCATCAGTATCAAAGCCCCCGACGCGTGTCAGGTCGCCATGGCGCCCGATTCGCGCTATACTTAGTACATGGCTATCGTCGTTAATAAAGAGACGAAACTGACCTACGAGGACTACGTGCATTTCCCGGACGACGGACGGATCCACGAGCTCATGAGCGGAGATCACTACGTGTCACCATCACCGACCACGCGGCACCAGCGTATTTCGCGCCGCATTCAGTTTCAGTTGTACGAGCAGCTTGAGAAGCCCGGCCTTGCCGAGGTATTTGACGCTCCCACCGATCTACACCTCACCGAAATAGACGTGGTGCAGCCGGACATCGTCGTGATAGACGCTGCGCGTGCGCACATCATCTCACCGAAGAAGATCAA
>PUNW01000132.1 GCA_003552665.1 Spirochaetaceae bacterium
AAGGTTCTGGGCAGGAAGAAGCCCCGCGCCGAGTACTGCAAGGCCAACAATCAGGGCTATTGTCTTTTTCATTCGAAAGTCCTCCGCAGTCTCTTATTGCAGGTTAGTCTTCCTCGAGCTCGTCAAGCTCTTCCTCGAGCTCGTCTTCCATATCCAGCACCTGCCGCTCGGTCTGCTCGCGAATCTCCTGCGCTCGAGCCATCGCGTCGTCGGCGCGGTCGCGCTTATCGCGCGCGATCCCGTAGGAGTCCTGGAAGTAGCCCAACGACTGCTCAAAGCCGTGATAGGCAGGCTCCCAGCTGGCTTCCATCTCAAGCTGTTCAGCCTGATCGTAGGCCTCCACGCCCTGCTCGAACTCGCTGCGGGCGGCAACGTCGGCCCGAATGCCTTCGGCTTCGGCTCGTACCTCCGCGATCTCGGCCTTTAGCCCGTCGATCAACTCGCCGAAGCCCACGCGCACGACCTGCTCGTACAGCGCAATTGCGGCTACATAGCTCTCGGCCGCAGCTTCCGGGTCTTCATCCATCAACGCTTCCGCTTCTTCGTAGTACTCCTCAGCTTCGGTGAACTCCTCCACCGCATACTGATCGAGCTCGTAGCGCCTGATCGTATCTCGCAGGTTACGAGCTTCTTCCTGTTCGGTTACCGGAATATCCTCCGGGGCAACCTCCTCGGGTGGAGGGTCTTCCACCGGTTCCGGTGCAGTCGGACACGCCGTGAGCACCAGGACGACAATGACCGCTGCCGGCATTAAGAATCGGCGAACGTTCTTCATACTCACTCCTTAACGCGATAATATCGCTTAGACTCACCTCTTTAGTTGTACCAGTAGTTTTTCCAATTTGTCTACAGTGTGCACACCATAGAGTATAAAGCCATGGTCCACAACCAATATAATACCATTGCTCGCAAAATTTAAGCGAGTCGCACCACGTTCTCTCGGACACTGTCCGCCGACGGCAGACCCCGCCGGCCTAGCCCGCAAGCTCACGGATCTTGCGATAGGGGAAAAACCCCGAGGAATGTCCATCGTTCCATTCGATCGCTATCGCATAGTTTCCGATCGTGGCCACATCTTCCGCCTTGATGTCTGAGCGAATCCGACCCGGGTCGAGCTTTCGTTCGCCGCTGAACTCGTCAACGCAGGAGGCGCATTGACAGTTGGCCCGGAGCGTGTGGTTATCTACCGCGACCGTGTCCCCCACCGGCCAGCGAAGCGTTATCTGCTTCTCGTCGAACGCGATCTCCGGTTTGCGAATGCCTTCGGCTTTGACTTTCCCAAGCGCCATCATCGCCCGGTCGACGGTCTCGCTTACCGCCTCATCCTGGCGCCCGTTTCCGAAGGTGCCGCCGTAGCGCTCCGGCGAAAGCGGAAGCTCGCCCAGCACCTGAACGCCGTACCGTTCCGCCAGTCGCTCCGCACCTCCGGCGCCGAAGAGCTCATGCCGCTCGCCGCAGCTTCCGCAATCGAAGTACGCCATGTTCTCGACCACGCCGAGAACCGGTACGTCGACGCGGTCGAACATGAGGATGCCCTTCCCCACGTCCGGATACGCCAGCGCCTGCGGCGTGGTGACTATCAGAGCCCCGTCGAGCTCCACCGCCTGCGTGATCGTAAGCTGTATGTCTCCGGTACCCGGCGGCAGGTCGAGGAACAGATAATCGAGCTCTCCCCAACCGACCTGATGCAGCAACTGCTGCATGTACCCGGAGACCATCGGACCGCGCATAATAGCCGGGGACTCACCGAGTAGGAAGCCGAACGACACTACCTGCAACGGCCCGACCTCGATCGGGATAATCATGCCCGCCTCGTCCTGAAAGAGCTCAACGTCGTGCAGTCTGAACAAGGTCGGCACAGACGGCCCGAACAAATCGGCGTCCAGCAGCCCTACCTTATAGCCTCGCTGCGCCAGGTCCAGCGCGATCGCCGCGGCAACGGTTGATTTGCCCACCCCGCCTTTGCCGGAGGCCACCGCGATCAGCGCCTTGACACGCGTCAGACCGCTTTTCTCCTGCTTCGGACTACGCGTGGGCGCGCGGCTTGTCATGGTAACCTGAACGGACTCCACTCCGGGCAGCGCTCCGACAAGCCGTTCGGCGTCGGACTTGAACCGGTCCTTGATGGGGCACGCAGGCGTGGTGAGCTGAATCTCGAACGCCACCGAGCCGGGACCGAGCTCAATATTGCGAACGAATCCGAGCGATACAATATCTTGCTGTAGGTCCGGATCTATGATTTCGCGCAGTGCGTCAAGCACTTGCTGCTCCGTAATCGCCATATATTCCCTCCAGATGAGCAGGTTTCCGCTGAACCTCAGCATATCAGCGCAGATTACGGTGTACAAGCTTGAACCCGCCAACCCACCACGAGGTCAGCCGCGCCGCCGCCCCGCAATCCCAACCTTACTGAGTGACTCCCGGAGCTGCGACAAGATAGAGTGAGCGATATAGTAGAGTCGAGGAGCGGGTGCATGAGCGAAGGCCGGCGTGACCTGACCCAAGGGTACTTCCAGGACATCGAGATGATTCGGCGCGTCGTCACCGAACAGGACGGGCGCCTGTACTATGCCGAATGGCTGAACGCTGCCCTCGGCGTGCTCATACTGGCCGGAACCGCAGCAATGGGAGCGTTAGTCAGCACAGCGAGTTTCGCTGTCAGCCGCGCCGCACTCTGGGTCTGGCTGCCGCTGGGCTTCCTGTGGCTCGCGTTTGCTGTGGGAAGCGCCGTCCGGCGGCTTTTACGGCAGCCTTTTCCCTTGTTCGCACAGCGGTTTCGCAAGTTCGTCCTGACCGAGGTCGGCGTGTACGCGGCGGTGGGCACGCTCGCAGCCCAGGTGTTCAGCGCCGCCGGCCCCCGTCCGGGCTTAGCATTGCTGATGCTGGTTCCACACGTGATGATCCTCGGCTTCTATACGGTCGGCGCGCTGCACTACACCGGTTTGGCAATGGTTGTGATCGGTCTCACTACAGCTGCTCTCGCACCCCCCAGCGCGGCGGCAATGATCATCGACGGTGTCGTCGGCGGTGGTGCCTTGATCATAACCAGTCTGCAGCTATTTCGCTCCGGGATCGGCGCCGGTGCCGGCGCGGGCGCAACTAGTCTGCGCTAAACATAGCCCCTGCGGGAGGGCAGCGCGTAATATCATCGCTGTGATCGCCTGCCTTAGTTGACAGTAATGGGTTGCTTTGGGAAAATCGTATTTGAGGTAACAGCACTATGGCCAATCAAGTTGAAACGGCTGATCCGATTGAAGGTTGCCCTGGGGATTTCGAGCAGATGTCCGAGCACGAACGCGGTCGTATGGCAGCACGCGCTCGGGTACTCAAGGCGCTGGCGCATCCGACACGCCTGTTCATCGTTGAACGCCTGGCTGAACGAGAGCACTGCGTGTGTCACCTGACCGAGATGATCGGCGCTGATACGTCGACCGTCTCGAAGCACTTATCGGTCCTGAAGAACGCCGGGCTTCTGAACAGCCGCAAACAGGGCACAATCGTCTTCTATTCACTGTCGGATGACTGCGTGCTTGCTGCGGCCAGCTGCATCGACCGGGTTATACAGCGCTCGATCGCGGAGCAGACGGCGTATCTTGCCGCCGACAACACGCGCACGCGAGAGACAGGCTGATATAAAACGCGTTACCAGCTCAGGGGGACCACACATGAAGCAATCGGTGTTGTTTTTGTGTACGGGAAACTCATGTCGCAGCCAAATGGCCGAGGGGTTCACCCGGCAGTTACACACTGAGCGCTTCGCGGCTTACTCGGCCGGAACCGCTCCGCAAGGGCTGAACCCGCTCGCAGTGCGGGCGATGGCGGAGAAGGGCATCGATATCTCCGCGAATGAGAGCACCCATGTACGGGATCTGCTCCACAAGGAGTTCGATTACGTGATTACCGTCTGTGATAGCGCCGCCGAGAGCTGCCCGGTGTTCCCCGGAAAGGCGACCGTGCTTCATCACGGGTTCGAAGACCCTCCCAAGCTCGCACGGCACGCGCAACCCGAGGAAGAGGCAATGGTCCATTACCGCCGGGTGCGCGACGAGATTGAACGGTTTGTCCGCGAGCTGCCCCGGTTCCTGACTGATAGCGCGCAACAACGCCAGGCAAAATGATCGAACGCGTCACTCTGGAACAGGAACATGTCATGCATGCGCTCGAGCACCACGAGTTCCCCGATGAGATCATCTCGGCTGCGCCGGCGGTCGCGGTTGTGCTCAGTCAGAGCTGGTGCCCGCAGTGGCGTGCAATGCAGGACTGGCTTCGCGGCCTTCAACGGCGGCCCGATTCGGCTGAGCCTGAGGCTGTGCAGCCGGCGAGTACCGAGCCGGCGACCGGAATCGTTGTGTGGGAGCTCGAATACGACGGCACGCCTTACTTTCGCGAGTTCCTGGCATTGAAAGAGCAGGTCTGGAGCAACCGGTTGATTCCTTACGTGCGTTATTACCGCGATGGGCGCCTGCTTGAAACCGGCAACTACACCAGCGCGGAGCGGTTCCTCGCCAAGCTCCGCGGAAACGGAGGAGCGTGATGACCGAGGAACAGCGCCAACGGCTCGCCGCCATACTGGACGCTGCAATTCAGCGCGTAAACCCCTACGAGATGCTGGTCGAGCGTCTGCGTCTCGAGGACGACGAGCTTGTCGTTCGCAGCGATGAGGGGGAGCGTCGCTTCCAGCTCACGGATTACGACCGCATCCTGGTGCTCGGCGCCGGCAAAGCCGGCGCTCTAATGGCTCTTGCGGCCGAGACCGTACTCGGCGAACGCGTCGCCGACGGCGTGGTTGCAGTCAAGCCCGGTCATGGGGTGAAGCTCGCGCGGGTGCGGACAGTTGACGCCGGTCATCCGGTGCCTGATGACGGGAGTCTGGCGGCCGGCAAGGCCGTTACCGAGCTCGCGGAAAGCGCCGACGAGAAGACCCTGTGTCTGGTGCTGATCTCCGGCGGCGGCTCCGCGCTACTGACTGCTCCGCTCGAGGCTTCGATCAACGGACAGCAGGTTGCGCTGACACTCGCTGATCTGCGTGAGACAACCTCGGCGTTGCTCGAGTCGGGAGCAACGATTCAGGAAATCAACTGCATCCGCAAGCACCTCTCCGCCCTTAAAGGAGGTCGGTTGGCCGAGAAGTTGTATCCGGCCACCACGGCTACACTCATTCTGTCGGACGTAGTGGGCGACGATCTCGATGCGATCGCTTCAGGGCTGACCGTACCCGACAGCACGAGCTATCACGACGCGCTCGCACTGGTAGCGCGCTACCAGCTGGAGGCCCGTCTTCCGCGCCGGGTACTCGAAGTTCTCGAGGCCGGCGCTGCCGGCACGATCGCGGACACCCCCGGCGCAGACAATCAGATCTTTGAGCGGGTAAGCAACTTGCTGGTTGGGACCAACTGTACCGCGCTTGCGGCCGCAGCGGAGGCTGCGCGCGCCTTCGGTTATGACACCGTCGTGCTGTCCTCGCAGCTCACCGGCGAGGCGCGCGAACTAGCCAAGACCTTTGCCGGAATAGCGCGTGATCTCAACCGTTACGAGCTGCTCGCCCGGCGCCCATGCTGCATCATCGGAGGTGGCGAAACCACGGTGACCATCAGAGGCGGCGGTCTCGGCGGGCGCAATCAAGAGCTCGCGCTCTCGTACGTGAACGAGCTCGACCGCAATCCCCGGCACGCCGAGGGAGTCGCCTTTCTCTCGGCATCTACCGACGGAAACGACGGCCCCACCGATGCGACCGGGGCCTTCGCGTCGCTCGGCGTTCTGGCTGCAGCGCGTGAACAACAGCTTGCCCCCGCCGATTACCTCGCCGCCAATGACGCATATCACTTTTTCGAGCGTCTCGGTGCGTTGCACAAGATCGGCACGACCGGGACGAACGTCTGTGACATTCAGGTTCTGATCGTCGAAAGGAGCATCTCATGAGCGGGCAGGATCACGCAGAACCCAAGCTGTTCTCATACGCCGGACTGCATCCACAGCTGGGCCGGTCGGTGTTCATAGCACCGGGGGCAAAGGTGATCGGAGACGTGCGCCTCGGCGACGAGGTCAGCATATGGTATAACACCGTCATTCGCGGCGATGTACACTACGTTTCGATCGGCGCCGGAACTAACATCCAAGACAGCTCGATCTGCCACGTGACGCACGATACCCACCCGCTGGTCGTCGGCCGCGATGTTACTGTGGGCCACGGCGTGATTCTGCACGGTTGCACGGTAGAGGATCTGGCCTTGATCGGGATGGGTGCTGTCGTCCTCGATGGCGCTATCGTTCGCACCAACGCCTTCGTCGCTGCCGGAGCAGTAGTGACCCCGGGCACCGAGGTTCGCTCAGGCACCCTGTTTGCCGGCGTTCCCGGCAGAGTGGTACGTGACCTCACCCGCGAGGAGCGTGATCAGTTCGCCGAGTCGGCCCGCAATTATCGCGCATACGCCGCTACGACAGCTGAGTCGCTCAGCTCCTGAAAACCCCGCAACGCTCGAACCGGGGTCGCAATGCGGAGTTACACCCCGCCCCCGCCGGTAGTTTCCATCTCCACGCCCAAGGCGCGATACGGTCCGAGCACGATCAGCCGTGTCGTGTACAGCGCGATCTCCTCGGCCTCAACCGGGAAGTTGTTCTCGAGCCACCAGCGCATCATACTCAGCACAATCGCCGAAATAGAGCTTATCGCGAGATCCGGGGGGACCATCGCCTCCTTGACGATCCCGGTCTCCTGCTGCCGTGCGAGCTCGAGCCGCTCCTGAAACAGCTCATCGATATGCTTGCGGATTCGGTTCTCGACACCGCTCACGCCGTTCTTGCCTAGCATGACGCGATAGAACTCCCCGTATTCGCGTACATGTTCGAAAAAGGCGCGGGCGTTGGGTGCAGCGCGGTCGAGCGATACCCCGAGCGACGACAACGGCGGTTTAGTCCGCGCCACCAGATCGTCGAAGATCTCATCCATCCCGCGCATCAGCAGGTCGTGCTTATCCTCGTAGTGCCGGTAGAAGGTCACGCGGTTCACCATCGCCTGTTCGGTGATGTCCTTGACCGTCACCGCGTGATAGCCCTTTTCGGTGGTCAGGCGGATGAGCGCGTCCCACAGATATTTCCGCGTCCGGCGTACGCGCAACTCAGGTTTGGTTTTCGGCACAGGACCCCCTTACCGCACGAAAGCACGAATTACTCTCGCGCGTACGCTTTTCCGAGAATCTTGTCGCGCTTTGGATTGTACTCGCTCGTCGTCAATTCAACAACCGCTGGGGTACTGTCGCGGATGAATCCAAACCATACGATGTGTAGCATTTCAGCGTAGAGCGGCTCGCGCCGGACGGCTCGCTCGGGCTGGCCCCCCACGCCTCGGATCAGCGAATCTTGAGAAAGGCGCCGAACAGGCCGAACGTGATCAGAAGCTGGATGATGGCAAACTTCACCAGCACCTGTGCGTTTGACCAGCTGCGATTCTCGCGCAGGTGATCATGCAGCGGAAAACGCGTATTGTGGAGCACCCGAATCCGCAAAAAGCGAAGCAAGGCTACCTTTACCAGGCCGGCGCCGCCGTTCACCAGCAGCACCGTTGAGATGATGAAGATAAGAAACGGATTCCCGGTGTTCATCACCGAAACACCGACAAAGAACCCAAGCGCACGCGAGCCCGCGTCTCCCATCAGCACGCGGCTCGGATAGGCATTGTACCAGAGATAGGCCGCAAGACACCCAACCATCGTGAACGCCATGATCGCCCACTTGGCGCCGGTTGCGTTGTGCGGCAGCAGCAGGTACCGCGAAACCGCCGCATGCCCCACCACGAAATACATGATCACGCCCAGACTGATCAGCCCGAGCATCACCAGACTGCCCGAGAGCCCGTCCACTCCATCGGAACAGTTCGTGCTGTTGATCGAGGTCCAGAGAATCAGTGTACCGAGCACGACATAGACCCAGAACGATAGCTCGATCACTGCGTTGGTAAACGGTAACCAGATTACCAGACCATTGTAGCCCGCGAGCAGCACTGCCGCTACCAAGGCAAGGGCCAGATCGATCATCCCTTTGCGATACTCACTCCAGGGCGTGGCGCTGCGATCATCGAGATACCCCGCAAGCATCACCAGAAAGGGCATCACCAGCATCGCCAGTTGGGCCGGCGCGAGCGGAACAACCAGCAGCGATACAAGCACAAAAACCGATATGAACACGACACCAGCCCCGGTGGGCTTGCCGACCGCTCCTCCAGCCTGGGCGGCGTGCGCGCGTCCCTGATCAGCCGGTAGGCGTCGCCACATGCGCGGCAGCAAGGCGAACGTCATTGCGAAGCCCAGATAGAGGCCGATGATGATCAGAATGGCGTGTGATCGCAGAAGTCGAAATGGTCCGTACAGCTCTGTAAGAATCTCGCCTAGCCAGTATAGCACGTAGGTAGCTCTCCTCGGTGCAGCGTGTGATGCCACAGGATATCTATACGACTATAACGCATATCACGCTTAAGCTCAAAACCTGAATTCAACAAATTGCAACATATCGGCCGTTTGACCCCTGATCGCCTCGGGAGGTATACTAACGCCAAATGGAGGTTAGATAATGTCAAAGATGAGATTTCGTACGATGATACTCAGCTTCGCGGTCGCCGTGTTTATGGTGTTCGGCGCACCGCTGATGGCCCAGATGCCTGATCTCGGTCAGCAACCCGAGGTAGAAGATGTAAGCGACGAGGAATTGAACCGCTTCGTCACCGCGCTTCAAGCTGTTGAAGAGATCCAGATTGAGACCCAGGCCACGATGACCGAGGCTATTGAAGCCGAAGGTATGTCGGAACAGCGTTTCAGCGAGATCCACAGCGCACAGCAGAATCCCGAAATGGAGCTGGGCGACGATGTAACCGCCGCGGAGGAAGAAGCCTACGAAAGCGTGCTGGCCGAGTTGATGGAAGTGCAACAAGCCGCGCAGCAGGACATGCAGGACGCCGTTGCCGACGAGGGTTTCGACGTTCAGCGTTTCAATGAAATCATCATTGCCATTCAGCAGGATCCGGAACTCGCACAGCAGGTTCAGGAGATGCTCGAGTAACGTTTGCCCGCCCCGGCAGGCAACTCGTTCACGCGGGCAGCCCGTCGACGTTGGCAGCCCATGCACCCGCACTCATCCGGTAGCGACGCTCAGGTAGTGTACTGCGCCAGAATTGTCTCAAACTTGGCGAGGGCGGCCGAGTAACGGTCGCCCTCGGTGTATCTGAACAGGTTCGTCTCACGCACCCCGTCGCGATCCGCTTCGCCCTCGCCGGCCGTAACCAGCACGATCGGGCGCCGGATCAGGCGCTGCAACTCCGGGCGGCCGATTCCATGTTCGGCAAGGTAGGCCGCAAAACTCGTTCGCTCCATTCCCAGCAATCCGCCGTCTGTGCCGCAGAGGTAACACCATCCGTCAACGGCCTGGTGGAGCGGGCCCCGGGAGTAGTGGAAGAGGCGCCGCGGGTGACGTTTGTTCTCAAGCAGCCCGCGGCTGCTCAGCGCGGCTTCCATCTCCCCTGCGAGCTCTGCGAAGAACTGCCAGCCCAGGGTGGTCCGGAAGATCATCACGGCTATGTCGGTATCGCGATTGTTCTTGTGCAGGAGCGCCGGGATATCGTAGTTGACGATATAGTAGCCGCGGTAGCGTTTGATCGTCTGCCCATGGATAGCGAGCAGATCTTCCTCGTCGACCCACACCTCGAACAGCTCATCCGGACGCATGCCCAGCTCGCGCAAGGCCTCGAACGCTCCGATTATCGGTGCCTGCTCGGCGTCTTCGCCGAACTTCTGTGCGAATGCCTCCCGCATCCGCGCGGTTAACAGCGACTTTCCATGCACCGCAAACGCAAGCTGCACCTCGTAATAGCGCTCGACAAGATGATTATCGACAATAAACTGCCCGGGAATGTTTGCCAGATAAACGAGAAAGAGGTTATGCCGGTACTCCGGACAGTGCTCGACGACCCGCAGGATCGTGCTCTCTACCTGTACACCGTTGGCCTCGGGACGCAAATATAGGAAAACGTCCTGGGTTTCGGAGTCCGGGCTCGGCCCCGGATAAGGGATCAGAACCTGCGGCGACCGGTTACGCTTGGTCGGCGCTGCCCCGCTTCGCACGCCCATCACGAGCTACCACCTGCTTCTAGTGTAGCCCGTACCCGCCGCTATTGCAACAAGTAGACCCGGCAGCCCCGCACGAGGCCGGAATCGATGCCGGGGTTTGCCGGGGTTTGCCGGTGTTCGCCGGCGCGCGGCGTCACTCAGCGAGCAACGGGTTGAAAAACAGCTCTCCGGCGGCGCAGGGCACCGTGATACCCCAGTTCTCCAATACCTGGGGGTGCAACTCTCCGAACACGCCGAGCACCTCGCCGAAATGAACTACTTCGGCCACCCGGCCCGGAATGAAGCGTGGATCATCGCTTTCGCGCAGGCTGTATTCTACCCGAAGAAAGTACAGCAGTGCGGCGATATTCTGATTCAACAGGTTGAAATCGGCCGTGGCGTCGGCGATCAGCATCGCGACGGTATCGAGGGTGACCGAACCGTAATTCTGCCGCTCGTTGGTACGAGCCACCTTGCCTACTTCAAAAATGCGATGCGGATACACGGCATGCGCCGAGATACTTTCAGCACCCAGCAAGTGCGGCAGCGCAGAGCCTCGCAGATAAGCGTAGTTCTCGGACATCGGGTTGGCTATTCGAACCAGCTCTCGGCTGTGCTCCTCCTGATGGTCCGGAGGATACATGCGTTCGACGAACTCACGGTACGACCCCAGGTAGTTGAAGATCATCTCCTGATAGCCAAGCCCCACCAGGTTCGTTTTGATGCGCCGTCCGTACTCCTCCGAGGCGGACAGTCGGCCGACCGTGAAGTCGGTCGGGGCAAGCGGAGTAAACCGGTCCATGCCGTGGCCGATCATCACGTCCTCGGCAACGTCGGCAGGATGAAGAAAGTCGTTGCGGAAGGCAGGTGGGCTGATACGCACCGCCCCATTCTGCGCCACCGCACTGATTCCCATACGTTCGAGCCCCTGCAGCACTTCGTCCTGTGAGAGCTCGGCACCGAGTAACCGTGATGCATACTCGATATCCAACGTCACCGGCTCCTGGAAGTAAATCGGCGTAACCACCGTGCGACCGAGCGGAGTGTCGTACGGGTACTCGATCTGCACCGGCAGGATCTCATAGCCCGCATCGGCAAGATCGCAGGCCGCGATCGCGCACGCGACCAGGAGCGACGGCATGTCGGTCCCGGTCATCTCCACGAACAGCCGCGCATCACCGACTTCCACCGCACCGAGATCGGCGCTATTGGTGATCGGAGGAAAGCTCAGCACGCGCTCGCGTGAATCGAGCAGCATCGGGTACCGCGAAAAATCCTTCACGATACCGCCGAACTCAAGCCCTTTTGGATGCTGTGCGAGAATCTCGGCCGGTGTGAGCTCTTCTTCCATACCGAGCGGGCGGAACTTCAGGCC
This sequence comes from Spirochaetaceae bacterium, assembly GCA_003552665.1. GTDB lineage: Bacteria > Spirochaetota > Spirochaetia > DSM-27196 > SLAA01 > B1Sed10-166. Next base: position 11,467 of record PUNW01000132.1, read on the forward strand.
GTCCGGTGCTACGGCGTTATAGCGCACCGGATACTCGATTAGATCGCTGCGATAGACCCCCATCGCAATCGAGCTTCGTTTCCGTCCGTAGTTCCAGCAGAGTTTCTCCTGCGTCTGAATGACGTCCTCCAGAAGCACGTCCGAGATGGGGGTTCCAACCACCGCGAAAGCGGCGATATAAGGACGAATGTCCTGCAGCCGCACATCGACTAACACACGGCGATCGGCGTGCTCGCACGCGGCTTCGCGCGTCGAGAAAAAACCGTACTCCTCCCGCGTTCCGCCGAGGTAACTATGCAGCTGCCGTCCCAGACCCGCTGTGGACCATAGGTCGGGTCGATTGGTATCATTAAGCTCGATTTTCATCATCCCCCGCTCGTCAGCAGGCTCATCGAGCTCAGCTTTCGCCGCCGTCAGCAGCTCCACGAATTCGGTCTCCTCGATACGGCGGCCGATATACTCGAACAGGGTGTCGCGGTGTACTTCAATCTTCGGCATGTGGTCCTCATTCAGCGCGACGCAAGCGCACGCTTTCGATATCGGCTGAAAACAGCTCGCGCAGATCGTCGAGCCCCAGATGCATAAGCGCCATGCGGTCGATCCCCAGCCCCCAGGCCGCCACCGGCACGTTCACCCCGAGCGGAAGCGTGACTTCCGGACGAAATATGCCGGAACCGCCGAGCTCGAACCACCCCAAAACAGGGTGTTTGATATGAACCTCCACCGAGGGTTCAGTGAATGGGAAATACCCGGGCACATACTTCACATCCGTCGCACCCGCAAGCTCAACGGCGAACATCTCGAGGAACCCCAGCAGCGTACGTAAGTTCACGTCGGGGCCGAGAACGATACCTTCGGTCTGATAGAAGTCCGCCAGATGGGTGGCATCGACCTGATCATAACGGAAACAGCGCACAACCCCAAAATACTTGCCGGGAACCTCGGCCTTGGGCAGCTGCTTAGCAGAGAGCACCGTTCCCTGGCTCCGCAGGATCAGCCGCCGGGTAAAATCACGATCAAACCCGTAACCCCATCCGCGACTGCCGGTCTGCCATCCATTCTCGTGCGTCGCTGCGACCTGGCTGAGATACGGCTCCTCGATTGAGTCGGCATGGCGAGGGTTGTCGACGTAGTACACGTCGTGAATGTCACGCGCCGAGTGGAACTGCGGCATAAACAGTGCATCGGAGTTCCAGAACTCGGTCTCCACCAGCGGCCCGTCGAACTCCTGAAACCCGAGTGATACGAGCTTGTTCTTAACGTGATCCAGGTATTCGCAGTACGGATTGCGGCGCCCGGGAACTACCCGCCCCGGAGGCAGCGATATGTTGTAGGCCCGGAACCGGCGTCCCTTCCATGAGCCTTCGCGGAGCATCTGCGGGGTGAGCGCCCCGATCTCCTCCCCGGTCAAGCCTGCCTCCTGCAGCACCTGCTTCACCCGCACCCCCTCGATCGTCAGGCGATAGCTCACCTCTTCACTTTCAGCTTGGCGGAAGGGAGCGCTTCCCGCGCCGCGTTTCTTACTGATTCTCGCAATGACCGCGGCGTCGTCGGCACTCAACTCCCCCGCCTCGAGCACCTCGGTTTCGCCCGCCCGATCCAACAGCGCTCGGACCGCCCCTACCGAATCGGCCTGACCCGGCGCAACAAGGCTGACTTGCTTGTCGTCGTCCATCGTGACCGCGCCGGCCTTGCTGAGAATTCCATAGGCAGACCCCACGTCGCGCTTCTCCAGGTCAAGACTCGCCGCGAGCTCCGGCATAGCCTTGGGGCCTTCGTTTTCGAGGAGCTGCAGAATTCGTTCTTCCGGCGTCCCGTTGTCGCGATAGTCGCGACCGAGCGGAGTGAGCTCGTAGCGCGTAACGGTACGGCGCTCCACCTCCTCGATATAGCCTTTCTGTGACAGCCAACTAATCGCTTGATTTGCCTGTCCGCGGTTGTAGCCGAGTTCGCTTTCCAGAGCCGGAGCATCTATTGTCTGGGCTTCTGAAAAGCCGAGCAGGACTCGTACTTCCAACGGATGCAGGCTCTTGACGAGTTCCTCGGAAGTCTGCATGCGAGCTCCTCAATGCGGGTACTGTGCTGGATGATTGGAGGATACGGGAGTCG
>PUNW01000296.1 GCA_003552665.1 Spirochaetaceae bacterium
ACGAGGAGCTGACCGAATGGGAGTTTCTTACGGTGCTGCTCTCGAGCCCGAAGTACGAACGCGGCTTTCTGGAGTGCCCGAACTTCGTCCCCTTGGACGACGACAACTGGATTCTGTTCGTCTCTCCGTATCACCCGGTGGAGTATTACGTCGGAGAGTTTGAGCTCGAAGAGCTGCGGTTCACCCCGAAACGCAAAGGGCGGGTGGACCACAGCATAGACTTCTACGCGAGCAACACCTTCCCGGCGCCGGATGGGCGACGCATTCTGCTCGGCTGGGTCGGCGGATTCAAGAAAGGGCGACAGTGGAACGGGTGTCTGTCCCTACCGCGTGAGATCGAGCCGGCCGAGGACGGGATGCTGATACAACGCCCGGTACGTGAGCTCAAAACGCTGCGCGGCAGGGCGCATTCGGTAGCGGCCCGCGAGATACGAAGCGAGATTTATCGGGTGCCCGGACTGCAGAGCGCAACGGTGGAGGTCTATGCCCGGATACGGCCGGTGTCTGCCGGCCACTGCGGGTTGCGCGTCCGGATGGGGGCCGGCGAAAGCAGCGGAGTGGAGATTGCGTTAGAGCCCGAGACCCTGATCGTAGCCGGCATGAAACTGCAGTTGCCGGCCGAGATTCAGCGCGATTCGGTCGACCTTCACCTGTTCCTCGACAACTCGGTGCTGGAGCTGTTCGTCCTGGAAGGGCGCGTGGCGGTAACGAAGACAATCTATCCGCCGGACGACGACCTGGAGGTCGGTATTTTTGCCGATGGTCATGCGCGCGTGGAAGAGTTCACCGCCTGGCCGCTGGCAAGCGCTCCGGTCTCGGGCTTCCCGAGCTGAGTTCGGGCGCGGCTCAGGAGCGGCTATCCGGCGCGCTCGGCTGTACTACGGGCTCTCGCCGGCACCGGGTGCGCGCTAAACGGTTTTGATGTGACGGGAGGCACACTCAAACAGCCGGTGCCGGCTTACGGCGCTGAGCGAGAGACGGTGCGCGGCAGCCTGCGCCTCGGAAAGCAACGCTTCTATGCTCGGGGCAACGAATGCCTTCAGCGCCGTGAGGTCGACTGTCTCGCGCAGACCCGCGGTTGTGGTCGCCGGTACCGCGGGAAGGGGCGGTTTGCCGCGCTCGGCGAGATACGCGCGCACCAGATTGAGCTCCCACCAGGCGGGCAGCGGAAGCGGCTGCGTTTCTTCGCAGAGCAGCCGCTCGGTGTCCAGTAGGTCGTCCCGAAGCTGGTAAGCCCGCCCGAGCGGCCGCGCCATCGACTCCAGTGTCCTGAGGTCACCGTCCGGAGCGCCGCCGCATACTCCGCCGATAAGCAGCGGTGCTCCAAAAGTATAACGGCCGGTCTTTAGATCGTAGAGCTCGTAGAGCTCAGCGAGTGACCGAACCTCGCCCGCGGGCGGCGTCGCGAGCAGTTCGGTTGTCTGTCCGACCACGGTATCGGCGCAGACCTCACGGACGATCCTCAAAACCGCGCGCGGTAGCCCCCCTTCGAGGACCGCGTCTACCAGCACGCCATGCGCGATTGAGTGAAGCAGATCACCGGCGAGCACCTGCAGTGCACCGCGGGGCGCGGCGGGTGCTGCCCCGGAACCGGGTGTGCACGCGGCACCGGAGCGTATGCCGGGCTCGGCACCGGCCGCGCCGTCGATCAGATCATCATGCAGCAGTGCTGCAGTGTGGAAGAGCTCGGTAGCTGCAGCCGGCTCGAGAAGGCTTTCGTCGAGGTTGGCCCCGTACAAGCGGGCGGTTTCGAGTAACAGTGTCGGACGAAGAAGCTTCGCGGGGCGCTCTACGTAGGCCCTTATCAATGCGGCCAACGGGCGGGCGCGAGCGGAGATCTCATAGCGGCTCAGCTCACGCTCGAGTACCCGCATCAAATAAGCCTTGAAACGCAGCGGATCTTCGGAAAGTGCCGTGCTCATAGCGGAGCCCCCGAAGCCAGCATCCCAGCAAGGTAGAGGAGGCTGAAGCACAGATAGAGCGCGGCAGATTCCACCGGGAGCGTCGTAAGCGTAGCGGCGGTGAATACGCGGCCGGCAATGAGCACGGCAAAGGGGAGGCTGAGGAACACTGCGCCGATCACCGGCTCGAAATAGCCGCTGACAATGAGGAGGAGAACCAGCGGGTATGGCGAGATTGCCAGCGCCGAAAACAAAGCGCGGGCCGCGGTGAGCGGCAGGAGATTGGCGATGGTCCGTACTCCGGCTGAACGGTCGGTATCGCGATCGCGAAGGTTGTTGCCGTGCAATATCGCGGTTACGAGCAGGGCTACCGGAAAGGCGGACACCAGGGCCGCCGGGGGAACGCTACCGGTGGTAGCCCAAACTCCCATCGCGAGATGCAGCGGCCCCATGGTGATGAACACCACAAGGTCGCCGAGGCCACGGTACTTAAGGCTGAACGAGCGGGCGGTATAGAAGAACGCCGCCGCGACAGCCACAACTCCGCCCAGCAGGAAGCCCGGCCCGCGCTGAAGCGCGATCATCAGCCCCAGCGTAATCGCGATAATGAAGTACGCGCGCCCGGTAACCAACATAAACCGTGCTGAGACCAGCCCGCGAGCGATAACGCGTGACTGATCTGCGGCTGTGGGGCGATCCACCCCGTGCAGGTGGTCGTAGTAATCGTTGAGCACGTTGGTTCCGGCCTGTAGCAGCGTTGCCGAGGCGGCATAGGCGGCAAATGCCCACCATATCCGCGGGCCGTCAATTGAAGTCGACACCACAGCGGTCAGCGCAACAGGGACGAACGATGCCGGAAGCGAGTACGGGCGTAGAGACAGAAACCACCGCTGCGGCAAGGGTGGAGCAAGCTGCTGTGACATCGAGGCTATACCCTACGATGCTCACGCGCGCGAAGTCAACGAATACCGCTCCTGTTCGCATTCCATTTGAAGTATACGCCGGCCAGCCCGGCGGCGAGGCCGCCGAAGGTGACCGTGTAAGCGGCGAATGCGCCCAGGAACGCCGGAGCAATGACCTGTATGGTCATCGCCATCAGCAC
>PUNW01000355.1 GCA_003552665.1 Spirochaetaceae bacterium
ACGTGAGTATCCTTGAAAGCGAAGGGGTGGAGGAGCGCGCTCAACGGATGCCGGTGTTGAGCAGCATGGGATCGATCTTCGATAGTTGGTCCGATCATCACCGCACCGTGATCTGCCGCGTGCCGAACGAGGAAAAGTTCGAGAAGCTCGCGCAATACGCGGCCGGTGACGGTATTGATTTTTCATCGCCGGACGTCGGTGGGCTGTTTGCCGTTCCGTGCACCTTCTACCGTGGCGAGCATTGAACGGTTTCAATGTACTCTACGATTCCGGGCCGCAGGACAAGCTGAGCAAGCTTGTGGGCTACCAGCTCGTACGGCTGAATTACCCGGTCGGCTCCGGCGGCCCTGAGCTTGGGCTCGCTCTGCTCATTGGTCGCACGGGTGACGATAAAATGCTCCCGGTTTAAGGCTCGCGCCGTGAGGGTCGTGAATACGTTCTCCGCGTCGGTGCCTACCACCGAGATCAAACTTGAAGCGCGTTCAATACCTGCGTGGACCAGAACCTGTACCGTTCGGCCGCCAAGATAAGCGATCGAAGCGATTCCCCCGACAATCACAACTACCGTGAGCATGCGTCCTGTCTCCGACAGCGGGCGCACCTCCTTCATGGGCGGGCCCGCCAACACCACATACTCCCAGAATACCGGCGTCGTGGCACTGACCAAGGTGTACGATCCCAAAGTAATGCGCATCGCCGCGGTGATTACGATTCTTATCGGCCTGATACCCAAGCTGAACGCGTTCACCAGGACGATACCCACCCCGGTAATCGGCGGCGCAGTGGTCGTCCTCTTTGGCATGATCGCGGCGATCGTCGGTATCGTGCTCAACATCATTCTCCCCCAGGAGGCCGATGAAGAGCAGACACTGGAACTGTAAGATTAGCTGAGCGGCGCCGGGGTATCTGCGCCACGGCGCCGCACCACCTAAAGTACCGCCGCTGGTGGCGCCAGGTTGGTGCTATACCTCCGGCTCCTCGGCAGCCCCATGCAGCTCGACAAATTGCTCCGCCGTCAGGACCGTGATTGACCCTTGCTCATAGTCTTTGGTGTTCCTCGTAACAATGAAGTCCACCGCTCCCTTTTCGGCCGCGTAGTACTGCAGCGCGTCCTCGAAATCCGAGAATCCTGAGTTTACCGCCATCTGTACTGTCGAATGATCCATTGTCAGAACAGCAATACGTTTCAGGAGCGCCTGCAGCGTCGCTCTTGCCTTCGTCTTGTTCGAGTACTTCGCGACGATGTACTCGATGTTAGCCAAGACCACCGGCGTGGTGCATCCGGCGATGTCCCCGCGCTCGACCAACTCAAAAAGTGCCGCCGCTCCGGTGTAATGCTCTCGTTTGGCCAGGAGATCAATCGTGACATCTGAGTCAATGAACACGACCGTATCAGCCATGGAGCGTCCTTTCTGCTCGGTGCCTTCGATACTCCGTCTTCACATCCAGCGAGTTCGGAACCGAAACCACACCGCTCAGTTCGGCGACAATTCCACGCGGCGTGCTTTCTCTTCGCCGCTTAGCCGGTTTCGTCCCCGTCAGGTATCGGAAGTAACTCTCCACCATTTCCGACAACGACCTCCGGTGCCGTTTCGCATATCGCTTGGCGCGTTCGATAGTCGTCTCATCCAGCGAAAGCGTTAGTTTCTTATTCATGTAATGCGACTCCGAATACGGGTATACGTATAAATGATACGAATTCAGCGTACGTACGGTCAAGTCGGGGGTGTCCTTAGCTCGGGAACGCGGCTGTCCCCTTCGGAAGAGTCGATACTGTCACCGGCCGCGTATTAGCCCGGTGCGCAATTGCTCAGGCGTCAACGATGTAGGTATATTGGGGTATGATTCCCGAAGCCCTCACGATCGGCCGCGTGGTGCTTTCGCTGCGGCTTCTGTTGCTGTTCGCTTCTGTCGCCGGCGGTCTGCTGGTGACGTGGCTGATTATCGGCGCGCGCGGCGACGATCTGCGCCGCTGGGTGGTGAGCTCCATCACCAACGCGGCGCTGCTGGTGGTGGCGGGATGGAAGCTGACCGCGCTCCTGACGCAGTTTGAGAGCATTCGCCGTGAGCCGTTACTCTTGCTCTACGCTTCCGGCGGGCGTGCCGGGATCGTCGTTGGAGCGCTGCTTGCCGCGGCGTACCTCGGCTGGAGAATCGTCGGATCAAGGCACGCTGAGCTCAAGCCGCTGTACCTAATACGAGCCTCGACGCTTGCGCTGGTCGCCGCGGGGGCGTTGTTCATCGTGCTCTACACCGGGACGGCGCTGCACCATATGCTGACTGAGGGGCCCTCTCACGCAGCGGCCCGGGGGCGGGCGGCGCCTGAAGTTTCGCTTGAGGTGCTCCCCCAGGCCGAGGGGGAGGCGAAGGCTACGCTTTCTACCGCCGAGCTGATCGGTCGGCCGGTGGTACTTAACTTCTGGGCGACCTGGTGCGGCCCCTGCCGCGCCGAGACCGCAGTTAAGAATCGCCTGGCGCGGGAGTTCGCCGACCAGGTTCACCTCCTCGGAGTCAACCTGACCAACACTGAGGCCGGCTTGGACGCGGTGCGATCGTTCGTTCGGGAGTGGGAGATAACCTACCCCGTCCTGCTCGATCGGGACGGCCGTACCGCCTCCCGCTACGGGGTGCGTGGTACGCCGACCACCGTGATTCTGGCACCCGACGGCACCGTCCACACGCGGATCTTCGGCGCTATGAGTTACGACGGCACGGCGGCGCTGCTGCGCTCACTGGTGGAGTGAACCTCGGCGATGGCGATGGAACGGTGAGCCCTGCACCGAAGGGTGCCGCCCGGCGAGCTGCCCAATCGCAGCATGCGACCAGAGTGCCGCGGTAGGCGTCCCAACCGGAGCAATTTGAGCCGAGTGCGATCGAGTGGAGAGGGGACATACGCCAGGTTCCATATTATACTTACGGTAGGAGAACGGTCTATGGTCGGTGGGCTATCGTCACAAGAAGAGCGAGTCGTGCAGACATTCGCTACTC
>PUNW01000276.1 GCA_003552665.1 Spirochaetaceae bacterium
AGCGCCGGATGTAGTTGCCACGTATACCTGTGATTAGGTAAGGATATCAGTAGTGTACACGCTGTGAAGGCTACAGGCAACCCTTTTGTCGAGTAGTTCCATTGACAAAATAGGCCGGATGCGGCATACCTTGGGGAGCCGTGTTAGCTGACGTTCTCTCGCCCGAAGTCGTTGCCGTCTCGTTGGACGGCAGGACGAAAGAAGACATCATCGGTAATATGCTCGATCTTGCGTGCCGGAGCGGCAAGGTGAAGGACCGCGGGCAGGCATGGGCTGATCTCATCCGCCATGAGCACGAGATCTCAACCGGAATGGAACACGGAATCGCCTTTCCTCATGCGCGCACTACCGCTGTCGATGGGCTCGTCGTTGCTGTCGGTACCAGCCGGCGAAAGGTTGATTTCGAAAGCTTAGACGGAAAGCCGTGCCGCATATTCGCGTTGACATTGTCACCCCATGAGGACGTTCAGTCGCACCTTGAGTTTCTCTCTGCGATGGGGTCGGTACTCACGGACAAGAAAGCGCGCGATCGTATCCTTGCGGCCGCCTCGGATCGCGAGCTGTATGATATCGTTCTGGAGTATGCCCGGCGGTGAACCGCTAGAATGCGCACAGAGATAAGGAGAACGAATCGATGACGGTCGGAATAATCGGATACGGGAACATGGGTGCCGCCCTGGCAACCGGATTACAGGAAACACGCCCGGATGTCCGGCTGGCAATTCTCGAAACCGCTCCCGCGCGGCGCAAATGGGCTGTTCAGAAGCTCAACGCTGTGGATTGCGGTACGGATGCAGGCAAGCTTTGTGAGGAGAGCGACGTCGTAGTGCTCGCGGTGCCGCCGATGGAGTTCGAGTCGGTGGCCGCCGGCCTTGTCGATTACATCGGCGAGCGTGTTGTGATCAGCCTGCTGGCCTATGTGACGCTCGAGCAGCTCATGGAAGGGCTGCAGACGCCGAACGTGTGCCGTTTTATGCCGAACATCGCGGCCCAGGTCGGGCAGGCGCTGGTTGGTATAGCGTATCCCGACAACCCCAGCGAAGCCCTGGTCGGTGCTTCTACCGATCTCGCCAAGGCTGTCGGAATGCCGTTGCGTGTTTCGGAGAGCCTGATACCGGCCATCAACGGCCTTTCCGGGTCCGGCATTGCGTTTCTCCTGAAGTTCATTCACGGCGCATGCCTCGGAGCAGTTGAAACCGGGATGCGCTACCAGGACGCGCTTACGGCAATGCTGCAGGTGCTCCGCGGTACAACGGCGCTTCTGGATCAGTCCGGCGAGCACCCGGTAGAACTGGTCTCGAAGGTGACAACGCCCGGGGGAGCTACAATCGCCGGTGTCCGCGAGCTTGACATGCACGGGTTCGAGGGCATCATCGAGGCGGGAGTCATCGCATCGGCAAGCCGAGCGCTCGAGACCGAACACTGAGCGGATGCGTTATGAGAACTATGGTTCATCGCGGTGGCGAGTTCATCAGCTCGGTCATCGTCCTTACGGTTGTCTGGTGCATTTGGAATGAGTCGTTTGCCGGCCGGGCTGTGATTGAAGGTGCGCTGTTCAGTGCCGTAGCGGTGTTCGTCACCAACCGTTGGCTGCTCAAGGGTTCATATTTCCGGCGCTATGCGATCAGCCCGTTTACGGTGTTGCGTTATGTGCTCGTTGTTGTGGTTGCGATCTTTCGCTCCGGGTTCGACGCCATTCGCATTACGCTTACCGGCCGGCTCAATGTGGGCATTGTGGACGTTCCGACCGAAATCACGGATCCGTTTCGGGCAGTGTTGGTGGCAAATGCGATCACTCTCACACCGGGAACGGTAACGATCGAGCATTCGCCCGGGAGTTTCAAGGTGGTTTGGATCGACTGCGTTACCCGCGATCCCGAAGAGGCCGGGGAGATGATCAAAGGCAATTTCGAGAGCACCTTTCTCCAAAGCCCGACCTCGGAGGAAGAGCTGCAATGAGCTTCCTGCCTATCGCCCTGGTGTTGATCGGGCTGTCGGCAATCGGCAGTATGATCCGGATCGTAATCGGTCCGACGGTCTGGGACCGCTTGCTGGGCGTCGGGCTGGTGGCCACCAAGATAACTCTCGGCGTCGTGATTGTCGGACTCTCGGCGCCGGATACGTACATATTCGATCTGGCGTTGCTGTTGTCAATCCTTGGTTTCCTGGCGACGGTGCTCCTGTCGCGGTTCATCGAGCGCCGCGGGGAGCTGTAGCACGCCGCGGTTGTAGTAGCATGCAGACGATCATCGGACAGGCATTTATCTTCATCGGTCTCCTCTTCACGGGCTTCGGCGTGTATACGATCCTGAGGCTCGATGGGTTCTATCCCCGATTGGTGATCACCGCCAAGGTTGAGACGATGGGGTTCGTCACGATAATGTTGGGCGCGATGGTGCTGACCGGCTGGTCAATCGTGACCGTCAAGCTGGCGATTATCCTGATGTTCGAGCTTATCACTGTGCCGGTGAGCGCGCACGCTATTGCGCGGTCCGCCTACGTGAGCGGCTATCGAATTCGCAGCGTGACGCCGGCGCCCGCGGGAGAGGCTGAGGCACCGGAGGTGGATGCGGCGGAGCTCGACCGGGAGAGTCCCGACCGGGAGCGCTTCGATGGTTGAGGTCGGCGTGATTCTGCTGATGGCTGTGTTTGCATTGCTTGCGATTCACAGTACGCTGTTGCGGTTTGCAGTTATCTACCTGGCGATTTTTTCGCTGTTAGCGGCATTTCTGTATCTGTTATATGCGGCGCCGGAGCTTGCGATAGCCGAAGGGGTGATCGGCAGCGGTTTGGTCACGCTGCTGTACCTGTCGGCGTTGAAGCGCTATCGCGTCTACACGATCGGATTCATAGGCGACGGTGAGTCACGGCAGCTGACCGATCGCTATATCAGCGGGGTGGAAGACAGCGCCGCTCTGGCGAAGATTAAGGATTTCTTCCAGCGGCGTGAGTTCGAGCCGCAGGTGGTATTCGTTTCCCGACCGCTGGAGGACGCGCTAAGTGATCCCCACTTTGATCTGGTAATCAGCGAGACGCCTCAAGGATTGATAATCTACGGGCCGCAGGACAGCTACGCCGTGGTGGAGCTGGAGTTGATGTTCAGGATGCAGGGAGCCGGTGCAGGCATCGAGTTCGTACGCTATGCGCGCGAGGAGGCACAATGAGATTGGCGTTGTCGGCGCTATTCGTTGCCGCAGTATTCCTCATGGTAACCTTCATCAGCAATACTCACAGCGAAGAGCTGGATCCGTTCCTGTACGACTACATGACCGAAAGGTTCGAGGAGGACACCGCTGCTCATAATGCGGTGGCGGCCATCCTCTTGAACTACCGTATGTACGACACGATGTTCGAAGCGCTAATTCTGCTGACGGCCATCATCGGCATGAATCAGTTTCTCCCGGTTCCGAGTGAGTTGCAGAGTTTACGGCAACAGAACGCACGTGACCTCGAACAAGGGGGTGACCGCACATGATGAGCCCCGAATCCAGCATCATCCGTGTTGTCGTGGGTCTCCTGTACCCGTTTATTCTGCTGTTGGGATTCTACGTGATCATCAACGGGCACTATACTCCCGGAGGCGGTTTTCAAGGCGGCAGTATACTCGCCTCGCTGTTCATTGCTCGCTACGTCGTGTTTCCCGTTGAGGACATCGACAGTGAGATTCTTCATCTGGCACAGCGCTTCGTGCTGGCGTTGCTGCTCCTGGGGCCGGTCGTGCTGCTGTTCACCGGCGCGGTTCATGCGTATCCTGATTACCGCGCCGCGTACCTTACCCTGATGGATATCCTCATCGGTGTGCAGGTAGGGTTCGGTCTGGGCGTGGCGGTGTTGCGATTCGCGTTTTTCAAGGGGGTGGGTGAATCGTGGCGCTTCTAGAGTATCTCGATGTCTCGGACCTCGCCGTGGGACTGTTCTTCATCGGTCTGTACGGTGCAATGACCCAACGAAACATCATCAAGACGGTCATGTCGGTCGGCATCATGGACCTGGCCGCCGTCGTGTTTTTTATGCTTGCCAATTACCAGGACGGGGCGGGCCCACCGATCTCAGGCACGCCGGTAGACCGGATGGCCGACCCTGTTCCACAGGCGCTGATGATCACCGCGATCGTGATCGGCGTTTCCGTTGTCGCGATGTGTCTGGCAATGTTCATGCGTGTCGCCTACCGCTACGGTACCGCCGACTGGAATATTCTCATCAGGCGACTGGATAAGTGATGATGACGCTACTGCCAACCGGCCCGCTTTATCTGCTCGTACTCATTCCGGTGACCGTCGCCGCGTTCGGCTTCTTTCTGCCCCGGCGCCAGTATCAGCGGCTGTTGTTGCTTACCAATGTGGTCGTCGCTTATCTGGCGGTCGCAACCTTCATCGAGGTACGCTGGGGCGCCGATATCATCGAGTTGGTGGCTCAGTGGCGCGAAGGGGTCGCCATCAAGCTGGTAGCGGATCAGTACTCCGGGCCGATGGTGCTACTCACCGGTCTGTTCTTTCTGGGAACCTACGTGTTCAGTACGCGCGCCGACTATATGGACAAGGTGTTTCTGTTTCTGTTCATGCTCCTCCAGTCGGCGATCTTCGGGATGTTCCTGAGCGGCGATATCTTCAATATCTATGTGCTGCTCGAGCTCGGGATGCTCACAATCGCGATCCTGATTATGTACAAGAAAGAGAAGCAGGCCGTCTACGATGCGATGCTGTACCTGATGATGAACTTCATCGCGATGGCGTTCTTTCTGCTCGGGATCGGCTACCTCTACCGCATCACCGGAGTGCTCGATTTGGCGATGCTCGAGCAACGGCTTGCACTGCTGGAATCACCGAGATCGGCTATTGTCCCCTATGCCATGATCTTGACCGCGGTCGCGTTGAAGTCGGCGCTGTGGCCGTTGTTCGGCTGGCTGCCGCGTGCCCATGGGGCCCCGAGTGCTCCCGGAATAGTCTCGGCGATCCTGTCCGGAATTCAGGTCAAGGTCGGCGTGTACCTGCTCGTCAGGCTCAGCGGGGTGTTCTCTCCGATCATCGACGCGGCTCCGTTCTTCGCGGCGATCGGCTTCATCACATCGGTGGTGGGCTTTATGCTCGCGGTGGCGCAGAAGGATATCAAGCTGATTCTCGCCTACCATACGGTCAGCCAGGTTGGGCTGATCGTATTCGGAATTAACCTCGGGCCCGATGTCGCCTTCTGGGGAGGGATGTACCATGTGATCAACCACGCGTTGTTCAAGGGGCTGTTGTTCCTTACCGCAGGTGTAATCATCGACCAGTACGGCACGCGCTACTACTCCGAGATTCGGGGAGTCCTCAGGCGCATGCCGATAGTGGGCCTGGCCGCACTTGCCGGTGTGCTCGGAATCACCGGCGCTCCATTTTTCAACGGTAGCATCTCAAAATACTTCATACAGCAGGGGCTGCAAGGCAATCTCGGCGAGCTCGGCCTGTATATCATCAACTTCGGGACCATTCTCTCGTTCGTGAAATACTCGACAATTCTATTCGGGGCTCCGAGTCCGGATGCTAAGCCCGCGCGCGATCCCTACATCGCCGTGGTGTCGGCTGCCTTCGGGCTTGCGATATTGGCCGGCGGCATCTTCGGCGGGCCGGCTGTGGCGCTGATCTACGGGCCGGAGTACGCGGCGGTCGGGGCGTTTGGGCTGGACAAGATGATCATGTTTGCCCTTACACTCGCGCTCGGGGTTGCGGTGTATCGCTGGATCGTCCTACGGATCGGGGATTTTCTGACTACTATACGCGAGTTCAAGTTCAATTTTAACCAGGTCACGGTTTTCCTGACCAGTTTCTTCGTTGTGCTCCTGGCCTACGCGTATTTCGCGGTATAGGAGCCGGTCGGGCACCCAAGAGGGCAGCGCATGTTGATCGACACATTTGTGCTTTTGCTCCCGTTGTTTCTGTTGGTGGCCGGGGGATGGCTGTTCGGCGGGCGCTGGAAGCTTTCGCAGGAAACACTGCTGCGCGTGATCTCCGATTTCTTCATGCCGCTTCTGGTTTTTGAGGCTTTGTACCGGTCCGAGGTATCCGGGGACATGATCCTGCGAATGGGGCTTGCGGTCACATTCATAACCTTAACTCTGGCCCTCGCCGCGCGCGGCACCGCTACCCTTACCCGCAGCTCCTGGGCGGCGCTCGCGATGCCGGTGGTATTTATGAACTCCGGCTTTCTCGGGATTCCCCTGATGGACCTCTGGGGCGGCGCGCCGGCGATGAGTCTCATCATTGTCTACGATCAACTCTCGACGGTGTTCCTGTTCACTCTGGGGCTCTTCATCTCTACCGGCGGGGTTAACCGTCGCGGATTTCAGGCGATGCTGAGGTCCCCAATTCTGTGGGCAGTCATTCTGGGGTTCGGTCTGCGCTTTGCCCGCGTGCCGGTGCCTGAGGCGCTGCTGGCTGCGTTTGAGTTCGGTGGTACACCGGCTCCGCCGTTGGCGGCGTTTGCGCTTGGGTGTTCGCTTTCGGGATCGAGACTGCGCTTCAGCCGTGAGGTGCTGCTGGGGTGCCTGTTGCGGTTCGGCGTAGGGTTTCTGGTTGGTTACCTCGCTACTATGCTCTTCGGAATAAGCGGGCTACCGAGAACCGTCGTGATTGTGGCCGCGGCGTTGCCGGCTGCGGTGTTTTCGTACGTACTGCCTGCACGCTACGGAACCGGGGGCGCAGCTCCGCGCGACATAGTAGTGGTCTCAACGGTGCTCGCGGTGTTCACGATCCCGGTGAGCTTCTATCTGGCCGAGTTGCTCTGAGGACGGCGGTGCAGTATCTTCCTGCGCATGAATGATTTCACAAACAAGAACGTTGTAGTGGTCGGCGGAAGTCGTGGGATTGGGCTCGAGACGGTGCGGCGCCTGGTTGAGGCCGGAGCCGCGGTCACGGTCTGGAGCCGTACGCGCTCGGGTGAGCTCGAGGAGCTGGGTGTGCAGCATGAACCGTACGACGCTGGGCAGCCGTTTGCCGAGCAAAGCGTGACGGTGCCGGAGCTGCTCGACGGGTTGGTGTACTGCCCGGGCTCGATCACGCTCGCGTCGTTCAAGCAGCTGAAACCCGAACAGTTCCGCGCCGATTACGAGATAAACGTAGTAGGCGCAGCCGAGACGATCAAGGGTTGCCTCAAGCCGCTCGCCGCGGCGGGCGGCTCGGTGGTGCTGTTTTCAACCGTGGCGTCGTCGCTGGGGATGGGGTTTCACGCCTCTATCGCGGCGGCGAAGTCGGGGGTGCTCGGGCTCATGATCTCGCTCGCGGCCGAGCTCGCGCCGCAGAAGGTGCGCGTCAACGCCGTATCACCCTCGCTCACCGATACCGAGCTCGCCGCTCGCCTTCTCGGAGACGACAAGAAAAAGGAGCGCTCGGCCGAGCGGCATCCGTTGAAGCGCGTCGGCGAGGTGGGAGATATCGCCTCGGCGGTGGTGTATCTGCTCTCGGATGACGCCTCCTGGGTCACCGGCCAAAACCTCCGCGTAGACGGTGGAATGTCGGCGGTGGCGACCGGGTAGCGAGCCGCCGCCACTGCGGCCCACAGGCGACACCGCGATAACGTGACATCGCGCCGCTGCGCCGCTGTGAACGCACTTGCGGGATTCCCCCGCCCGTGAGATACTACCTGCATACCTCACAGCTTTCGTTGTGCGCCGGCGCTTTCGGAAGCTGTGACAGTTCTGTTCTCAAAAGGGGGTGTTGGAGAAATCGACTTAAGATAGACAGTTTGTACGACGCCGAAAGGAAAGATCGGAAGTCTGTGAGAATCAGACGCGGGCGTGCCGCTGTATGCGGATGTGAGGCGCTTCACGATGCCACTGTTCCGGGCAAGGAATGGGAAGGCGAGGCCGCTGAGAATCCGTAAGCCAGAAGACGCTTTCTTTTCGCACGACCGCCGTTGGGAACGCTCAAGAGAAGCGCACGCGGCGAGGTCGTTCTCTCACGATCAGGGAATGCGTAAATTGAATCGCCGTTAGGCACTACTACCTGCCCGGCTTGCCCCGCGCTCCGAAGAATCGGTGCCGAGGAGCCTCAGTTTACCATTCCTTCTCCGCAGCGCCTGCTGCGAACACACAGAAGGAGTTCTCTCTTCATGAAAGCTTTTCTACTCTCGTTTGTTGTAGTTCTTATTCTGCTAGGTGCGCCCTCGGCGCTCTTTGCCGACGGGCCCGAGCTCGAGTTTGTGGTGACCGCGGACCGGGTGCTCACGGACATCACCTCTACCGCGGCGCATGTCTCGATCATCACCGCCGAGGATATCCGCCGTTCGGGCGCCACCAACGTGCCGGAGCTGCTCTCGCGCCGGCCCGGAGTTTCGTTCACCTCATTTTCGCACGAGGCTGAGGCGCAGATCGATATGCGCGGTTTCGGGGAGGGCTCGAGCAGCCGCGTGTTGGTGCTGATTGACGGGCGCAAGCAGAACCAGCCCGACCTCTCGGAGATTAACTGGCTCTCCATCCCTGTAGACTCGATTGAACGTATCGAGGTGGTGCGCGGCGGGGCGAGCGCGCTCTACGGCAACCACGCGGTCGGCGGCGTGATCAACATCATCACCAAAACGCCCGAGCGCCCGCTCGAGGTCACCGCGTTCGGCTCGTTCGGGTCCTACCTCACGAACCAGGAGCGTGTCGGCCTGCAGCACGCCGGAGAGCGCTACCGTCTGCGCGCCTCGGGCGAGCATTTCTCCACCGACGGCTACCGCGACCGTAGCGCATACCGTGCCTGGAACTTCTCGCTCGCGGGCGAGTTCGACCCCACCGAAAACCTCACCTTGAGCCTCGGCGGCCGCTACGCCAACGTGTTCTACGAACTCCCGGGCGGCCTCACCGAGGACGAGTTCGAGGACGACCCGACGCAGGCAACCAACGAGGACGACGAGAACACCGAGAACCAGTTCGGCCTCGACGCGGGAGTGCAGTGGAGGATCGGGGAGCTGGCGGATGCTGAGCTGCAGCTTGGGTATTCGCTGAAGCGCGTTGAGTCTGATATGGCGAGCTTTCCGAGCTTCACCGACACCGACCTGCACCGGGTTACCGCCTCACCTTCGCTGACGCTGGATTGGGCGGCCGGACAGGTGCCGATGCGGACGCGTCTTGGCGGCGACTGGAGTTGGGCCCGGCAGGAGGGTACCAACTATTTGACCGCGGACCGCGACGACAAGGATTTCGAGTTTACATTGGCACAGAACACGCTTGGCGGATCGCTCTCGAATACCGCGTTTCTGACCGAGCAACTCGACCTAACCGGAGCCGTTCGCTACGACCGCAGCACGATATCGGCGGAGAAGGATGATCCGGACTTAGATGAATCGGATACGCATCAAGCGTTTGTGTTTGACCTTGGCGCAGCTTATCGGCCCTCCGAGTTCTCAAAAGTTTACGCCTCGGGTGGGACCTTGTTCAGATATCCTTTGCTGGACGAACAGGCGGGGGTCAAATTCCCGGGAAGTGCGAGTTTCGAATCCGATCTGGACCCCGAACGCGGCTTCAACTTGGAGCTTGGCGGCGGGCTATACCTTGGACGCCTTTTGCAGACCGAGGCGAGCGTGTACTGGCTGCAGATGCGCGATGAGATTGCCTATGACGCAGTTGCCGACGCGAACGTGAACCTCGACGAAACCCGCCGCCTTGGGGGTGACCTGAGCCTTGAGTCCGAGCCGATCGAGCTTCTGCGCCTGTCGGCAGGCTACAGTTATGTATGGGCTACCTTCATAGCAGGAGACGACGACGGCAACGAGGTGCCGCTTGTGCCGAATCACCGCGCCAACGCGGAGCTGGGCGTTCGGCCGGTTGAAGGCCTTGAGTTCGGCCCGGCGGTCTCGTACACGAGCGAAGCGTACCAAGGCGGAGATACCGCGAACGCTCAGGACAAGATCGACGACTACTTCCTGACGGATGTGTTTATTCGCTTCCGACCGGCGGCGGTGCCGGGCGATCTGTCGCTGAGCGCTGAGGTGAAGAACGTGTTCGACGTTAGTTATGCGCCGCTGGTGTTTGGCGATTACTACCCCGCCCCGGGGCGCAACTTCAGGATCTCGGCGTCGTATGCGTATTAGCAGGAGGACCAGGTGCGCCGCAGCGCGCATACTGGTGAGGGCAGAATAGAT
Organism: Spirochaetaceae bacterium; assembly: GCA_003552665.1. Classification (GTDB taxonomy): domain Bacteria; phylum Spirochaetota; class Spirochaetia; order DSM-27196; family SLAA01; genus B1Sed10-166. The sequence continues at coordinate 10,096 of PUNW01000276.1, forward strand.
GACCACGGGGCGACCGAACCGCAAGCACGGCACCGCGCACCTTCCCGCAGCAATCGCGATCTCAGTATTGCTGCATCTGGTGGTGCTGGGTGTGCTCGGTTTGGCCGGCCCCGGGCTCTTTCAGTACAACGAGGCGGGTGAGGTGCCGCGCCTGGTTGTGCATGCGTTAGCGGGCGACGGCACCGCGGGAGCCGACCACGGCGCCCCGAGCGGCGACGGTATCGAAATCTCGCAGACACCGGCAGGCGATTCCTCAGCGCCCGCGCCGGACCGGCGGACTGGGGATGAGGGTGCGAGCAATGATCGGAAGCCGCCGGATTCCGACAGCGAAGGCTCTGAGCGGCTCGAACGCGGTTCGGCGGAGGCCGCGGCCCGACCTCCTGATGACGAGCCGGAGGCCGCGTTTGCGCCCGATGCCGAGGCTGTCTCGGATACGATGGATGAGATGAAGGAGCCGGCTTCGCTTGAGGCGCGGCGTGAAGCACGAGCTCACGAGGCGCCGCGTGAGACGCGGGAACCGGATAGGCTCGCGGCAGCGGATAGGGAACGGCTGGAGGACGAAGGGCTGACGGCGCCCCGGACTGCGGACGAAAGTGATCAAGGCCGGGCCCGGCGCCCGGCGCCCGGCGCGTCCGGCGACGACACAGCCGCAGGAGAGCCAGCGGAGCGCAGCAGCGGCGCCGAAGCAAACGACCGGCGCGCGGGCGTTACCCGTAGCGAGCTCCTCGAGGCGTTGTACAGCGAGCTATCCGAAGCGTTTGAGTATCCGCGGGCGGCGCGGGATCGCGGTATTGAGGGGACGGTTGTGCTTTCGGTGTGGGTGGGGCTCGACGGCGAGCTCAAGGACCTGAAGGTTGAGGAAGCATCGGGAAGCCGCATTCTTGACGACGCTGCAGCCGAAACGGTGGCGAAGCTGTTTCCACGCGCCCGGGCGCAACAGGATGTGCACCGCGTGCGCTTGCGGGTGCGCTATGCGCTCAACTGAGTTCGGAGCCCAATAGTCGAGTTCGCAGTATCGTCCTGATTTACACGCCGGGGGGGACAGTGTAGAATTCGCGCCAATCATGGACGCACAGAAAATTGAAGTTTCAGGCCGGATGATCGTTTTCTTGTACGCGCCGGCGTGGGTGAAGGATGAAGTCATCCGGGCGCTGGTCGAAGCCGAGTACAAGGCCTGTTACTATGACGAACATAAGTCCTTGTCAAAGCTGATCAATCTGTACCCCGGGTGTATTCTCTTTATCAATGTCGACAAAGGACCAAAAGAACCGGATTGGTTTCGAATCATTACCGGCATGAAGGATCAGCTAAAGGAAAAAGACGTCCGCCTCGGGTTGCTTACCGACGAGAGCCGCAAAGACGTTGTGGCCAAGTGGCTGCGGGAGGTCGAGCTTCCCGCGGGAGTGATCTCGTTGCGGACGCGACAGGACGATATCCGTAAACGCCTGTTCCAGACCGCTGCGCGCGAGAAGGCGATTGGACGGCGCAAGTACGCGCGCGCCAACTGTCGCGGCGTAGGCAATGCCACCCTGAATATCAAGTACGGCAGCGAGCACTATTCAGGCACAATTCTCGACATCAGCTCTGCCGGCATGGCGTGCAAAGTCCTGAAAGCCGAGTCGGTGCTGAGCGTAAACGACCATTTGGAAGACATCCAGCTACGGTTAAACGCCCGCCTTGTGACTGTCTCCGGGCGCATAGCCGGAACCAGGCAGGAGTCTGACAAGGTTTACGTGATCCTCTTCGACGACATCAGAGCCAATTCACTCGAAGAGAAGATCTATGACTACGTGCGCGAGACCATTCAGCGCAACTTCGATAAACAGATGGGTAAAAGCTGAGGGGCCGGGCGTCAGCTGAGCATATGCGCGGCTGAGCGTGGGGGTCTGCAATAAAGGGGCTGTCACGGGGCGGGAGAAAAGGCGCAACTGCGATCGACGAGTGCCTACCCGGTAAGCTCCGCCGTGCCGACCGCAGCCGCGCTGTCATGGCTACGACTTAGCCGTCGTTACCGATAGCCTCTACGGGGCAAGCCTCGAGGGCTTCCTCGCACTCGGCCTTCTCATCGTCATTTTGAGGTTGCTTGACGACGATAGCCAGTCCGCTGTCATCGTCCATAACGAAAAAGTCCGGAGCGGTCTGAACACACGCTTCGCAGGAAATGCAGTTGGTGTCCACGTAATACGGCCCATCCGGCTGGCCGTCTACCTTAGCAGTCTTATCAGCCACAGTCTCCTCCTTATCGGCAATAAGCTGTAGGCGGGTTGCTGCAGATAGGGTCACCCCCTGAGCCTCAGCAACCCCGTAATCATTTTTGGTATTATGCCTTAGAATATCGATTCTGCCAAGACCATTCAGGGGGCGGGAAGGCGGCCCGGTGGTACAGGAGGCGCGTGACACCTCTTGCGCTCAGTGCCAAGTTGGAGTATACGGAGTTAGGACTCCAATACTCAACCGAGACGAACTCAAGTTGATTACGAAGCTTGCCAGGTTTGTGCGGCTGGTGATGCCTGTTCCCATGCGTCTGCTGGCGTTGCCGCTTTCACCGCACGACCGCGAGCAGGTTAAAGCGTACATTGAGTCACTTGCATAAGAGCCGGGGGTGTTCCGGTATGATTACGAGCTCGGGCTCAGTTACCGGCAGTTTCTCTCTGACGGTATCGAGACCGACGATTTCTACCATCTGCTGCGGACCGTTAAACCGTCGAGCTCGTTCCGGTTCTTTTACGGATGTGACGACTTGGCTGCCTTCTATCTTCAGATGGACTGGGTCAAAGAGTACGCGCAGGTTGATGAGTTGGAGAACTACACGAACTTCACGCCCTGTATCGACGACAACCCCTACGCGGTGGAGTACAACAACATCACTCGCGGCTATTGGCAACAGTTCTTCGGACCGTTGGAAATGGTGTTCGGTCGACAACCGGCGCACCTCGGTCCGGCCCCCCAGCACGCGCTGCAGGTCTCGCAGGAGGTGCCGTTCCTGGATGCGCTTCGCATCAATCTACCGTTGGGGCGGGTTCGGATAACGATGCTGGTCTCGACGCTGCAGAACCGGCACACGAGGGGAGAGCGCCCGCCCGACGAAGTGAATGTGGCTATCATCGACGACGAGGCGGATGCTCCGTCGATCTACGGCTACTGGGACAGCATCATCCTTTATAATGTGCACCGCTTCGGGCTAGATCTGGACCGCCTTCGTATCGGGCTCGGTGCTCATATGCTGCTTTCGCGCGAAAACAACATGTTCCGGCTGTCGGATTTCTTCCCGGTTTTCAGTTGGCACAACGCGAACGTTACTCCCAACAACCTCAGTTTGGTGGGGGATTTCACCTTTGCGCTCGCTC
>PUNW01000330.1 GCA_003552665.1 Spirochaetaceae bacterium
GTTTATGAAGCAGTATCAGCACTACTATATTCTCAGCCATGTCGAGCCTGACGGCGACTGTGTTGGAGCTTCGCTGGCCCTCGCCTCGTTCTTACGCCGCCGCGGAAAGAGTGCGCGGCTGATGAATGAAGGCCCGTTCGATCGTGCCGAGATTCGTGACTACCGCCCGCTGTTTGAGTCGAGCACTCCTGAGCCGGCTTCGCTCAACCCCCAGGACTCGGCCGCAATCGTCCTTGACTCATCCGATTTTTCCAGGCTCCGAAAGCTCGCTCGCCTGATCGAGGCTCTTCCGGTAGCCGTAATCGATCACCATGCATCCAACAGCACCAACGGGAAGTTCGTTCTCGTCGATCCAAGCGCGCCCTCTACGACGGTTCTCGTCCAACTGTTGATCGAGCACTCCGGTGAAGGTCTCACACCCGAGGAAGCTCAGAACGCGCTGTTCGGCCTCTGTACCGATACCGGCTATTTCCGTCACCTGGACCACGGCAGTGGAGACGCCTTCCGTGCTGCAGCCCGTCTGATCGACGCCGGCGCAAGCCCCCGAGCCGCGCATGACGCGATGTTCGGCGGTCAGCCGCTGGCCTCACGCTTCCTGCTCGCCCGCTGGCTCGAGCGGGTCAAACCCGTATGCGGCGGCCGGGCGCTTATAACACACCAAACCCTGGAAGACGCGCGCGAGTTCCCACCCAGCGAACGAGATACGGCAACGCTGTATCAGTTACTGCTTGGGGTACGGGGTTGCGAGGTGGCGGCCTTCGTACGCGAGGAGAGCGACGGCACCTGCACCGGCAGTCTACGCTCGATCTCTGATTTTGATGTTGCCGAACTTGCCGATCTGTTCGGCGGTGGAGGCCACAAGCGCGCAGCAGGGTTTTTCATCGAACGGTCGGCCGATGAGGTCTATGCCCAGTTGGTCGCACTGATCGAAGAACGGCTTCCGAAAACTGCATAGAGAGCAAAATCGCTTCATTTGTAAATCAACGTAAATTTTCGCACCAATTCGCGGTCGATTCTTGGCACGCAGGTTGCAATATGTACTGCCCCGTTTCGTATGACCGGGCAACCAACTGTTCAAGGAGCAACCATGGACCCATTGACCGGCCGTGTTCTGACCTACCAACGAACTGGACGCGGCAGCACCGAGCTGTTTTCAGAGATAATGCGACGCGTCTACGTCTATCCGACTCGGCGCTTCGGACTGCGAGAAGACGACTGCGGTGATTTTCTGCTGTTCTTCTACCCGCGCATACGCCTGACGCTGCTTCGTTTCGAGAACCGCGGGAAGCCGTTCGCCTCCTACCTGTACACCACCTTGAAATACCAGATCCGCTCGTACATCGCTATCCGAAACCGCGAAAAGATCCGGCGGGCCACAGCCGACTCCCCGGCTGTCTGCAACACGGTCTTTATCCACAACGACCAGATCGCCCAGATCGCCGAGAATCCGCCGCTGTATGACCACGGTCTCGCCTCCCATCCACCACCATCGCTGCGAGCTGAGATCGATGAGGTCCTGTCTGTGCTAACCGCGATTCCGCGGAGTAGGGCTCAAACCGGTGCGAATGCGCGCCGGATCGTGATCATGGCGATGAAGTGTTGCCTTCGACTGAACGATGCGGATATCGCTGAGCTCGCGGTCGTCACCGGGTTTGACGAAGATCGACTCCACAACGGCTGGCTTGAGCTACGCGCCTGTATGCAGGTACGCCTCGCGCGGATCGCCATGCTTCAGGACCGCCGCTCGGCAGCATTCTTCCAGATACAGTACGCCCACATGCGGATCAGGACGACACCGAGCCCTCAGATGGCCGGCAAACTCAAGCGCATACTCGAGCTTCACCGGGCCCGCTACCGCCGTGCCGGAAGATTGTTGCAGCAGGTCCCGCTCGCGCCCTCCAATATCGAGATCTCGAGAGCACTGGGGATTCCCAAAGGGTCGGTTGATTCAACAGTGCACTACCTGCGCAAGGTCGCTGCCCAGGAAGGTTTACAGTCGGGCGACTGAGGCATATTATGGCGCAATGCGACTCCTCCTGGCTTCAAACAACACGCACAAGCAACGCGAACTGGCTGAGATCATGCAACGCCATGAGCTGATCACCCCGGCGCAACTCGGTCTCGAGTTCGAGCACGACGAAACGGCCGAGAGCTTTTTCGGCAACGCGCACGACAAAGCCCGGGCCCTGTACAATTTGGTCGCGGAGCACCAGAGAGCAGCTGCTGCCGGCGGTGGTTTTCAAACAGCCGCCGCCGGTGGCGAGCCCAGCGCGGCCGCCGCAGGCGGTGGTGAGCCCGGCGCGGCCGCCACAGGCGCGGACCTGGTAGTCATCGCCGACGACTCCGGCCTTTGCGTGGATGCGCTCGGCGGCGAGCCCGGGGTGCGTTCGGCCCGTTACGGAAGTGCTCCCGACGGACCTGACCTCAACGACTCCGATCGCAATCAACTGCTGCTATCTGCACTCGCCCACACGAACGATCGCGATGCTCACTACGTCTGCTGCATGGTCGCTTATCTGGGACCTGACCGGTTCTACGTCGTGCAGGAAACCTGGCAGGGCCGGATCACAACTCAGCCGTCCACGGGGAAAGGCGGCTTCGGCTACGATCCGATCTTCCTCCTCCCCGATCTTGGGACCACAGTAGCCGACATTTCGGCCGACGAAAAACACCGGCGTTCTCACCGGGGCAAGGCGGCACGCAAGCTCGCGCTTCTGCTCGACGCCCTCGAGCACGCCCCCGGCTGACAACCGCTGCCCGGCCGACACCTGCTGCCCGGCTGACAACCGCTGGCCGCCCTCCGCTTGGCGGTTCCTGTGAGGGCGGCCCTGCGGAGCCCCCGCTTCTTGACGACTCTGCGGTTCACGGCTAAGTTGCAGGCATGAGTCAAGACACAACGCAGATACCCCGCCGTGAGGAAGTCCCCGCCGAGCATCGCTGGGACCTCTCGAGCCTCTATACAAGCGA
>PUNW01000320.1 GCA_003552665.1 Spirochaetaceae bacterium
ACAGGGTCGCGCTGTTCGCTCGCCGCCTCGATGTGTTGCAGGCAACCGGGCAGCTGTTTGACGGCTTCCCGCACCACTTCTACGAAGAGGTTCGCGTACCCTGGAACTCCCGACGCAACCCTGAGCTACACGCGCGCACCGCGCGCGCCTACGAACAACGGTTCGAGACAATCGCGCCGGTGTTGCCCGGCGCCGTCCGCGATAAGCTCGAGCATGAGCTCACCCACCTGCTCACCGCCGCGACCGCTGAGTTCAGTTATCTGGGGCCACTGCACCAATACCGGCTGGTGAAGGAGGCTGAAGTCGATCACGGATATCGGCGCGAGCTTCGCAATCTCAATCGGAGCCTGATAGAGAAGCTCGACGACCTGCTCACAGCCGAACCGCCGGCGGTCAACGAACCGCGCAGCGCACTGCTCTCCGCCTGGTTCGGCCTCGAGTCGGTTGCCCGCGGCATCGCGTCCGTGCTCGAGTCATTCGAGTCCCTGGAAACAGGAGCTCGCGGAGAGCTCGATTCGGGGGCCGGCGCTGCCAGGCGCTTCTCGGCACCGGGCGAACTCGCTCAGAGCGCGCTCCCCGGGGCGACAATCAGCGAGCGGCTTCTGTACGCCTTCGCACGGCTGGAACACCTGCGCTTGTTGTACGACTGAGCGGCCGCGCGGCGCCGTTCAGCGGTGCGTACCGTACCTCAGAGCCCGGCCCCCTGCTGTTTCGGCCCTGCCGTGACCGCCTGCGCCGGCAATCTGCACGGTTTGAGGCGCTGGAGTGAAGCGCGAGCAAACCGGACCAATTTGAATAAGTATCCTTTTATCGGTATCAAAAGGTTGCGTTTTTGCCGTTCAGCGGTTATAGTAGAGCCACACGTCTAAAGGATTTTCGTCATCTCTGTCGCAATACTGCGAATAGTGCTTGATGAAACCGTCAGAATCTTTTAAGGAGCGATAAGACACTATGTCAGAGAAAAATATGGTAGTCGTAGACGGCAATACCGCGGTTGCGCACGTGGCGCACGCCACCAACGAGGTCATTGCAATCTATCCTATTACCCCCTCGTCACCCATGGGAGAGCTTTCGGATCAGTACTCGGCCGAGAAGCGACCAAATATCTGGGGCACGGTTCCCCACGTGGTGGAGATGCAGTCGGAAGCAGGCGCCGCCGGCTCGGTACACGGTGCTCTCACCACCGGTGCGTTGACCACGACCTTCACCTCGTCGCAGGGCCTCCTGCTGATGATCCCAAACATGTACAAGATCGCCGGCGAGCTGACGCCCACCGTGTTTCACATCGCCGCGCGTGCCGTATCAGCCCAGGCCTTGAGTATTTTCGGCGACCACAGCGATGTGATGGCCGCCCGAGCAACAGGCTTCGGCCTGCTGTCGTCCAACTCCATTCAGGAAACCATGGACATGGGCCTGATCGCCCAGGCGGCGACACTCGAGTCACGAGTACCGTTCATCCACTTTTTCGACGGCTTCCGTAGCTCGCACGAGATACAGAAGATCGAAGAGGTACCCTACGACGTCATGCGTAAGCTCATTAAGAGCGAGCATGTACACGCTCACAGGAAGCGAGCGCTCAACCCTGAGAACCCGTCGATTCGCGGCACAAGCCAGAATCCGGATGTGTTTTTCGCTGCACGGGAGACGGTCAATAAATACTACAACGCGACCCCGGGTATCGTGCAAAAGACCATGGATGAGTTCGCATCGCTCACCGGCCGGCAGTACAAGCTTTTCGATTACGTCGGTGCCCCGGATGCGGAGCGGGTGGCGATTCTGATGGGCTCGGCCGCCGAGACCATGGAGGAGACGGTTCAGTACCTCGTCAGCCAGGGTGAGAAGGTCGGCATGATCAAGGTGCGGCTCTTCCGGCCGTTTGATACCAAAGCCCTGCTTGAGGCGCTTCCCAAGACTGTGAAGGCCATCGCTGCGCTCGACCGCACCAAGGAGCCGGGGGCGCTCGGCGAGCCGCTGTACGAGGACGTGTGGTCCACAGTCTCCGAGGCTTCGGGGGCCGGCACCGCACCGTTCAGCGCCGTTCCAAAGATCGTCGGCGGACGCTACGGGCTTGGGTCATGCGAGTTCACTCCGGCGATGTGCAAAGCCGTGCTTGACAACCTTGCCGCCGACAAGCCCAAGAACCACTTCACAGTCGGCATCAACGACGATGTCACGCAAACCTCGCTGCCGTACGATCCGTCCTTCTCGACCGAGCCGGATACCGTGCACCGCATGCTGTTCTACGGACTGGGCGCCGACGGCACCGTAGGAGCCAACAAGAACTCGATCATAATCATCGGAGAGGCCACCGACAACTACGCCCAGGGCTATTTCGTGTATGACTCCAAGAAATCGGGGGCTACCACGGTCAGCCACCTGCGCTTCGGGAAAGACCCGATCAAGTCCACGTACCTGATCGACAAGGCAAACTTTCTCGCGTGTCACAAGTTCTCGTTCCTCGAGAAACTCGACATGCTCAGCAAGGTCGTAGAAGGCGGTGTTTTCCTGCTGGCCGCACCGTTCGGTCCGGACGAAGTCTGGGATCACCTGCCGGTTGAGGTGCAGAAGCAGATCATCGACAAGAAGCTGCAGTTCTACGTGATCGATGCATTGAAGATCGCGGAAGAGATGGGCATGGGCAGTCGTATCAACGTGATCATGCAGACCGCATTCTTCAAGATCTCCGGTATTCTGCCGGAGGACGAAGCTGTCGCGCTGATTAAGGACGCGATTCAGAAAACCTACGGCACCAAAGGGCAGGACATCGTCGACAAGAACATCGCCACCGTGGAGCGCGCGCTCGCGAACGTCCACAAAGTTGAGTATCCCAAGAGTGCCTCCAGCACAATCAGCATGGTGGAACCGGTTTCCAAAGACGCGCCCAAGTTCGTCCGCGAAGTTACCGGTGAAATCATTGCCGGCCGGGGCGATAAGCTGCCGGTATCCAAGCTGCCGGAGGACG
>PUNW01000010.1 GCA_003552665.1 Spirochaetaceae bacterium
CAACAGCCGGCCGGCTATCTCGATATCGAGCGCGTGCTCACGGTTGCTGCGGTAGCAGACAAGCCCGAGCCGCTCGAGCGTAGACCCGGCGGCGGTTTCCTGCACAAACTCCGTGGTCTCGAGATCGGCAAGCTCGGCCATCACCGCGATCGTGGTGCGATACTTCGACCGTCGCAGCAACGTATCGAGGTTCTCATCGTCTTCAACCGCACACAGGGCCGCGATAATACGAGTTTGACCCTCCGTGAGCGAAAAGAGCTCACCGACTTCTCGCACAATCGCGGGTAACTTCGGAACCTCGTAGCTCTCGGCAACTCGTGCCGCAACCGCATCCACAATCAAAGCCTGCGCACGATCCTCGTAGCGTGCAGCGCGATAGCAGTGCTGTCGCAAAGCCGTTTCGGAGATCAGTGCCTCGCGACCTTCCACTCCGCCGCGGTGCTCAGCGGCTTCGCGCCGGCCTGCGGGGCCGCGCCGGCCTGCGGCTCCGTGATCCCGGGCACCGCCGGAGTGCTCAGCGGCGCCGCGCTGCTCGCCCGTGCGCTGTCGGCGACTGCCGCTGCCGCTGCCGGCGGGTCCGCGGTTCGGCTCGGCGGACGGCGACAGGACCGCCTCGAGTTCTTCTACCGCGGTGTCCTGGAGCCTGAGTTCTTCCTTGCGCGCGAGCAGAGTTTCCACGAGTTCGCGAAGCTCCGGCAGCTCGGCTACCGTTAGAGCCAGAAACGTGAGCTCCTCGGACGGCGAGAAGCGTTCGGCGCAGACAAGAAAGACGTGGCGGTAGTATGCTCGCCACTGCCGGTCGAGCAGATCCCACCCGCAAGACTCCGCCCTGCGAGCGGCACGCGAACGTTCGGCAATACGTTTGTGTGGTCTCATGGCGCCATACTACACCCAAGAGTACGACATAAGGTGTCATGGCGCCCGTTTTCCCTCGCACTCTACGCGAATGACCTGGTGGCGCGCGGAACCGAGCCTTCGCGGATTCTTAAGGTCGATTGGAGTCCATCGAGGATGCTCAAGCGACCGTCGGGCAGGATGAGCTTCTCGCCCGCTACCTGAGAATTGGGGGCTTTCCTGTTCTGCACGCTCTCGACTACGACGAGGAGAGTGCCGCTTCCCACACCGCAATGCTCGTCGACGCGATTCTGATGCGGGATGTTGTCCATCGTCACTCGATCCGGCGTCCGGACTCCGCATCCACCGTCGAGCGGGAGTTCACCGCTCCGGAGGCCGTCGACGATCACTGTCCGGTCAGATTACGTGAAGGTTTCTCTGAGCGGCGGTCATGACTGCATTGATATTGATCGACTCATCAAAGGTGACCAGCCGGCCGTTATGCGCGGTGGCCAGTGCCAATAGGTAGCTGTCCGTGATCTGCCTTGACCCGATCACCTTTATCGGGTTGAACACTGTGGCATCCAGGAGCGACAGCGAGTCAGGCCAGAATTCATGGTTTGTCCCACCGGCAAAGCTCCGCAAGAGAGCAGTTGCCGCTTTTGGCGTCAGTGACCGCCGTGGATTATAGGATGGATGTGACATGATCCGAATGACGCCGTTCTCAGTCAGCGGGCATGACGCCCATCCACCACTGTGATTCCCGCTCCACCATGCGTGTGCACGATGGTGAAAATCATGATCCGAGTCAAGCAACGAAATTACGACATTGATGTCCAGCAGTGACCGCATCAGACCCCTTCGGTGTCCCGAATCTTTTGAATTGAAGACTCGCTCACCAGTGAGCCGGTTGGCGGTAGCACCGGGACACCATTCCGCTGACTGTAGTGCTCGGGCGAATCGGACACGTATGATTCACGTCCATAAAAACCTCGTCGAGCAAGATCCGAGATCACCGCTCCGGCAGTCTTTTTTTCCTTGCGGGCAATCTCTTTGGCGGTCTCGAGCACGTCTATATCGATGTCTAAAGTGGTGCGCATACATCTGATGCTATTGCATCAGATAGCAGATGTCAAGCTCCGACGTAGAACCCCACGACGTAAAAGCGCCCTAAAACCGAGTGTTCTACTGCAAACTCAAGGCTTGGGTGCTGCAGTCACCGCACTGCATTCATCTCAGTAGCTTGACAGCGTACGTACGGTATTATACTTTGTACGTATGAAAGTCACTGCAACCGAGCTTCGTCAGAATCTCTATCGAATTCTGGACCAGGCGCTCGAGACCGGCGAAACCATTGAGATTAGGCGCAAAAGGGGAGTGCTGCACATCGTTCCTGAGCAGCGTACATCGGTGTGGAATCGTCTCGAAGTTCATGATGTCTTTCCCGAAGGCGCATCTCCCGACATTGATCACCCGTGGTCGGAGCTATGGGATGGTGAGCCGGAGCTGTATGATGATTCTACATCTTGATACTCACGTCCTCGTATGGCTCTACGCAGGGGAGCCCGAGCGGTTTTCGTCCAGAGCTCAAGCCGCTCTCGATCATTCACATCTCATGTACTCGCCGATTGTTGAACTCGAACTACTATACCTATTCGAGATCGGGCGCATTACGGTGCCTGCCGGGGACATTCTGTCGTACCTGGAAGCTCGGATCGCCGTAGCGCCGGATCAGACTTCGTACTCGTCGGTAGTTAAGGAGTCTTGTGGTCTTTCCTGGACGCGTGACCCTTTCGACCGCCTCATTGTTGGCGCTGCCATGGCCGGTCAACATCCGCTCTTGACCCGTGACCGCGAAATCCGCCGCAATTGCCGGCTTGCCTTCTGGGACGATTCCGACAGCGCCGGAGTTTGAGCCTGGGATCCGTTATTGGTGCTTCCCCCGGCAGGACACCTTGCCTGTATACACCGGACGAAAGCGGACAGTGATGCCGGGGCCAAAGGTCATCCGATGATTGTAACCTCGTTTCTCTGTGAACGTTATACCTACGCTTGTTTGACCGATTCGCAACCCTCCGCCGGTGTAGCTACAATTCTCCGGAAAGTTAGGAAGAAAGAGTTTCGGG
>PUNW01000388.1 GCA_003552665.1 Spirochaetaceae bacterium
GCGCCACACCAACGGCCGCTATCAGCATCAGAGCTTCCACAAATTACATAATAGCACTTCAGCGCCGCCCAAGCCACTCGAATTCGTCCAAACACCCGTCCCAATTCTCATTTTGAGACGCAGTCACCCCTCTTCACTGCGAGAATGTCGGCACCATAGGCCTGATCAGCTTATGGGCGTGACCCCGGGCCTCCGGCTGCTGGCCGCAGGCCCGGGGTCGCGTGCTCCAGGGGTTCCGTGCGGCGCACAGGGCGCCGCACCGCCTGCGGCGCCCTTCCGCCCGCTCACGCTTCCGGGGGTGATCGTGCCACGCATGTCCTTTTTCGCTACCGAATCTCCATTTTGTGGCGTATAATGGGCCAACTACTCAGAGTGGAGGTTCCTCGATGCGGTCAAAACACATGGTGTTCTGTTTGGTGGGGTGTGCGTTTTTGTTCGGTGCGCTGTCGCAGGCGACGGCTCAGCCCGCCGACCAGGCGCCGGAGGTGCGCGGATGGACCGTCGGCCTGGCGGCCGACACCATCGCCCGAGACATACTGGCAGGTGCACGGCTGGGGTATTGGCACGATTACCTTGGGTTTGATGCCCGCGTGCAGTTCTCGGCATTCGCTATTGAGGACACCGAGGATAACAACACCCTTGACGAACGCGTTCATGCCGCCGTCTTACTTGGCGGGAAGGGCGGCTACCAGCTCGGCGCGGCCAAGTGGTTCGGCCGGTTGGGCGTTGGGCTGGAGATTGAGGAGCAACGCGATGAGGAGGGGGACAGAGTTACCAAGGTCGCGGGTCTTGCCGAGCTCGGCGGCGGGGTAGACTTCGCGGTGTCCGATCGGCTCGTTCTAGGCCTGACGCTTCTCAATCTCAGAGTGTTGGTAGGGGAGTACAGTATATCCGATGCGCCGAATTACGACTTCGTCGGTGGTCAGGCGAGTATCCTCACCGGCGGGCACGTATCGTACCAGTTCTGACTGTTGCGCTGAACGGAAACGCTGGGGCCGCGCTCCGCGCTGTGCGCGTTGCGAAATGCGCGCAGCTCCGGTCCTCCTACGCCGGGTGCGGCCCTCCAACCCTCGTCCAACGCACCTCGGCATTCAGCTCCGCGCGGGCCCACCTCTCGGCGAGCTGTAGCGGCCTGCCCGCATCGAACAATCTCATCGTACCTGGCGGTTAAGCGAAGCGGTGTGAAACCCTGCGGGTCGATGCCGGGTTCTCGGGGCTCACCGAGTGAACCTCGGCAACCGGGCACCATTCCAGTACGCGGATCATATCAAGCAGTCGTTGCGTCTCGATTTCAAGTAGCTCCGCCGCGAATTCTCCGGAAGCGGCTGAACTCCGTACTCGAGTTGGGCAACCACCGGCTATACTGTTGCAACTCTTCCGGGGCTGCGAGAGCGCAGGTAGCTGATTATGGATTCTTCATACCGCATATCGGCCGAGAACGCGGTGGTCTCGAGAACCGAGATCAAAACAGAGGCGCGCGACGATTTCTACGTGCGCCCAAGACAGCGGTTTCGAGCTCCCGGGTAGCGTCTGTTAGCATCTCCCGGTCCTGTTCATCGGTCGGAGGGGTGAAGAACGCCTCCGGCCATTCGCCGGCGTCGCGGTCCAACACCTTTTCCAATGCCTCAAGTACCAGGCGATTGCGGCTGATGCGCCTGCGGCGTGCAATCGCATCTATTCGTTTCAGTGTTTCATCCCGTATATAAATCGTAATAGACGGCATAATGCAAAATATATTCTATTGAAACCTCTCGCACAACGTTAGCACTGACCAGTGGCTGGGCGCGGGCCCCGGGCTGCCGTCATCACGCAGAACCGGACCACCCTATGCGCAGACAGATAAGATGCGGATTGGCCCCCTGCGTGTTTGCCGCGCTCGGCGCGGTTTCGCCGACCATGCGGTTCATACATCCAGTAGCGGAGTTCGGAACCCGAGTTGTGCGGCGCAGTGATTCATGCGCTCGTCGAGCGTCCAGATCGCCATCGCAGGCGGTTCATTAGCGTGTTCAGTCTCCAAAAGCCAGACCTCCGCTGCGGCAAGATGCAGCGCATCGACAGGTCGAACGACCAGAGGGTAGGGGCCCTCCGCGCGTCGGCACACCGCCTCACTCATCTGTATTCGGCCGATGCCCGCTGCAAGCCTCTCGAAGGTATGGCGCGCGTGTGTAGCAGCCGACGGCGACAGCCGGCTCGTCTGCAATGCTCGGTACAAAGCACGCGATACTTCCACCCAAAGCAGCCGAAGCGATGCCACCTTCGGTTCACCCTCCAGGTCCTCGAGCACCGTGCGGCCTTCCAGCAGCCATGCGAGTACCGCACTGGAATCCAGATAATGGTACTGTGCACTCACCGCCCGCCTCGGTCCTCATCAATCAGTTCTTTCCACAGCCCGGGGTCCGACTCGAGCGGTTCCAAGGCCCTTGAGGAGAACGGCGTTCCGGCCGGCTCGTAGACCGTGTTCTCGGGGGGCAGCGGGCGAACCTCGGCAACCGGGCGCCGGTGATCGGTGATGATGATAGTCTCGCCACTCTCTACCGTCCTGAGATGCCGGGCAATCTGAGCCTTGAAATTTGAGACACTTGTCGTCTTAATAGGTCAATAATAGGTCAGATTATGACCTATCGCAAGGCCTTTTTGCATCTCGGCTCTTTTGATAACCGCCTAGAGGAGATCTGTGGACCGGTCCATGCAGTCGGCCTCCGGGGCTGCAAAGAGCGATGAGGCGTGTAAGACGGGCCCTTCGTTCAGTCCTTGATCTTCTGCGGATCGTGCTTCTGTAGCTCCGACTCGATCCTCTCGGACAAGAACACCTTGACGAGCGACTGGTACGGGACATCCTTCCGGTTTGCCAAAAGCTTGAGCTGCTCAAGCATCGATTTCGGCAGCCGGAGCGAGATCGTCTTCGTCGACGGCTTTAGATTGGGGAAAACACCGCGGCGTGCCTTCGACCAATCCA
>PUNW01000038.1 GCA_003552665.1 Spirochaetaceae bacterium
ATACCACTCCACTGGTGCGCGTCGCCTGGAATGATCACGTGCTCATCAAACGAGCGCTGGACATCGGGTCGCACGGAGTCATCGTTCCGATGGTAAACACTCGCGCGGATGCCGAACACGCGGTACAGGCGTGCAGGTATCCGCCGCTGGGAGCTCGGGGATGCGGACCACGCAGGCCATGGGTCTGCGATCCGGAATACCTTGCTACCGCCGATGAGGAGCTGATGGTGATCGTGCAGATCGAAACCGAGGAAGCGGTTCGCAATCTCGACGAGATCCTCACGGTAGAGGGCGTCGGTGCGTACTTTGTCGGCGCCGTGGATCTTTCATTCTCGATGGGCTTCAGGGGAGCGATGGACGACCCGCGCTTTCAGAAAGCGCTTGATACCATTCACGAGGCCGGCCGGCGACACGGGGTGGCCTCGGGAATTTGGCTGGGCGCGGGCAAGGAACTGCAGGACCGCGTTCGTGACGGCTGGCAGATGGTCGCAATTGGAATGGACATCCAACTGCTGATAGCCGGAACAAAGCAGGCGATCGTCGCCGCGGGTCTCGGCTAACGCAGGACTACCTACCGCCGAATAATCGCAGCGGTAGGATGCACCCACGGCGGGTTGGCCGTTTGTCAATGCAGGGCTTACCGTTACCTTCTGAGAAGCCGTATCTTGATCCCGGAAGATATGGAAAAGGCAACCAGAGCTCCGGGAGAACAGACGATCGCGTTGGCCGGAGATGTCATGACCGGCCGCGGCATAGACCAGATTCTGCCGTCACCGTCATCACCGCGGCTGTATGAGCGCTACGTAGATGACGCACGGGTCTATGTCGAGCTTGCCGAACGCAGAAGCGGCCGCGTTCCAACACCGGCACCGCCCGAGTACGTCTGGGGAGCCGCGCGAGCGACTCTCTCCAGGCGCGCGCCGGACGCCTTTGTCATGAACCTCGAAACCACGATTACCCTCAGCGAGCAGCCCTGGCCCGCCAAAGGGATCCATTACCGCATGCATCCCCGCAATGCGCCGGTGTTAACCCAAGCCGGAACCGAACCCGACAAGAGCTGCTGCATTCTCGCCAACAATCACATCCTCGATTGGGGTTATCAGGGGCTCGCCGACACGCTCATGATCCTTCGCGAGCGCGGAATCGCGTTCTCCGGCGCCGGCGGGCATGCTGCTCAGGCCGAAGCTGCCGGCATTCTGCCGCTCTCCGAAGGGGTGCGAGCGGTCATCGTTGCGGCTGCCACTCCCGACAGCGGAGTCCCTGAGGACTGGAAGGCCCAAATCGACAGCCCGGGCGTGAATCTGGTCAGCCGGTTTTCCGACGCCGAGCTTCACCGCCTGCAGGAGGCGAAGAACCGCGCATGCCGGCAGGGAGATCTTGCGATCGCCTCGCTGCATTGGGGAGGCAACTGGGGTTACCGCGTGCCCCCAAACCATCGCGGATTTGCCCACCGCCTCATCGACGAAGCAGGCTTCGATGTGGTCTTCGGTCATTCCTCGCACCATCCGAAGGGGTTCGAGATTCATAACGACAAACTCATCCTCTATGGTGCCGGAGACCTGATCAACGACTACGAAGGCATCGGCGGCCACTCCGAATACGCCCCGGAGCTCGGACTCCTGTACTTCGCCGGTCTTGAGCCGACCTCCGGACAGCTCAATCGGCTCGAGATGGTGCCGTTTGTGCGGCGACGCCTGCGCCTCGAGTATGCCGATGAACCTGAGACCTCCCGCATTGCGGGGGTGCTTGCCCGGGAGGCCCGGAGGCTCGGCACCGAACTGGAGCTTCGAATCGCCTACGACCGCGGCACTCCGGTTTTGCAGTCTGTGCGCTAACGCCGCCTGGAAGCGCATCGGCTGTTACGGTTCAATCCTCTCCGCACCGATCTGCCGTGTCAGATCCGCCATCTCGATCGCGGCCAGCGCCGCGTCCCAGCCTTTGTTTCCCGCTTTCGTCCCCGCCCGCTCGAGCGCCTGCTCAATGTCGTTTGTGGTGATAATCCCGTTGATCACCGGAACACCGGTGGCTAATGATGTCTGAGCGATTCCTTTCGCCGACTCGGATGCCACGTAGTCGAAGTGGGGCGTGGAGCCGCGAATAACCGCTCCAAGGCACACAACAGTATGAAACCGCCCCGACTCGGCCGCCTGCTTCGCCGCCAGCGGGATCTCGAACGCCCCCGGTACGCGCATAACCGTTATGTCATGCTCCGCAGCACCGTGCCGGGTAAGACAATCGATAGCGCCCGCAATGAGCTGTTCGCCGACCAACGAGTTAAATCGCGAAACCACAATCGCCGTTTGCAGTCCCTCTGCGTTCAGTCGACCGTTAATTTCCCGTATAGCCATCCGTTGCCTCCATGAGTTGTCCGAATCGTCGTTGCTTCGTCTCGAGGTAGCTTCTGTTCTCGTCCGTGGGCGAAATCAGCAGGGGGATCCGTTCAACCACCTCAATACCCGCGTGTTCCAGCGCCTCAATCTTCTTCGGGTTATTGGTGAGCAGGCGAACACGCCGCAGACCAAGCTCGAGCAGTATCGCTGCAGCGGCATCGTAGCTACGGGCATCGGCGGGCAACCCCAGCGCCGTGTTGGCCTCGTAGGTGTCAAGTCCTGCGTCCTGCAGCGCGTAGGCGCGAATCTTGTCGGTAAGGCCGATACCGCGCCCTTCCTGTCGAAGATACACAACCACGCCGCCGTGCTCCTGTACCTGTTGCAATGCGCTTTCCAGTTGGGGGCCGCACTCGCACCGCAAACTGGAAAGGCACTCACCGGTCAGGCACTCGCTGTGCACCCGCACCAACGGTGCCCCTGTCAGCGAATCTCGATCTACTGCCTCGTCGGCGCCGGGCTCTTCCTGATGCAGCGATGCAAGGTAACGCTCGGGTATCAGCGCAAACGGTTCGCGTTCGCGGCCGCTGCGGTCGGCAAATACCCGCAGCTGGAAGCGTCCGAAGGCGGTCGGCAGCGTAGCCCGCGCCGACTCGGTAACTGTGCTCCGACCATCGATGTATTCCTGATACTCGATGATGTCCTGAATCGAGATCTCGGATGTTTCGAGCCGTTGCGCGAGAGCAGTCAAACGGGCACCCCGTGCCATGCTGCCGTCCTCGTCGAGGATCTCGCAGAGCACCGGGGCCGGCTCGGCGCCGCACAGCTCAGCCAGGGCAAATGCCGCCTCGGTATGTCCGCGCCTCACGGCGAGCCCACCGGGATGCGCAACGAGCGGAAAGATATGTCCGGGTCGCGCTAAGTTCGAGGGTTCGGCACTGCGGTCGGCGAGCGTCCGAATCGTGACAGCGCGGTCGTGGGTCGATATTCCGGTCGTGCAGCCCGCAATCGCGTCCACGCTCACCGTAAACGCGGTAGCATGCAGCGCCGTATTGTTCTCTACCATCGGAGCCAGCTCCATCTCCTCGGCGCGCTGTTGGCTCACCACCTGACACAGCAGCCCACGGCCTTCGGTAATTATCAGGTTAACCAAGTCCGCGGTCATGCGATCCCCAAGCGCAATGAAATCGCCTTCGTTCTCCCGATCGGCGTCATCGGTCACGACAATAGCCTTGCCGGCCTGTAGATCGGCGATCGCTCGTTCCACCCGAGCGATCTGCTTTGAATCCTTCATCGTCCCTTATCCTCTCTATTTTTCTTTGGTTGTGAGATTCGGTTTGAATACACCATCCACTGGTCTCCCTATGTTGATCAGTATCCCCAGCCACGCAGCTGATCAGCGCTCGGGCCGCGACTCGCCCCCTGATGAGCGGCCAGAAAGCGCTCAACATAGCGAGCGATGATGTCGGTCTCCAGGTTGACAGCGTCGCCTGCCGCCCGCTCACGCAGCGCGGTGTGTTCCCAGGTATGCGGGATCACGTTGACGGTAATAGCCGCGTCGGCGAGCTGAGCAATCGTCAGGCTCACTCCGTCGATCGCAATCGAGCCTTCCGGGACGCAGTAGCGAGCAAGCTCCGGCGGCAGTTCGATGCGCATATAGACGTTTTCGTGCTCGCGTTCGACGGCGACTACCGTCCCGGTCCCGTTTACGTGCCCCTGCACGAAGTGCCCGCCGAGCGGAGTGCTTGCGGTTACCGCCGGTTCGAGATTTACGTGTGCGCCCCGCCGGAGACCGCCGAGCGTGGTCTTCTTCATGGTTTCCGCTAGGGCCTCGACAGTGAAAGCCCGCTCATCACAATGCGTAACCGTCTGGCAAACGCCGTCGATGGCTACCGAGTCTCCAATCTCGAACCCGGGGGCAAGCTTCGGTGCCTCCACTTCAATCGCCACCTTGCCTGCGCTGCGCGTGAGCGCGGCAACTCGACCTACCTCAAGCACCAAACCGGTGAACATATGTCTGCTCCTTCGTTCTTTCTTTCGGTTTCTCGGCCGCGCGCCAGGAGAGCTTTTGCCGGCGGTGGGCGCTTTTCGGGTTGAGGCCGGTCACACAGACCGTGTCGTCCAGCGGTAGGAACACACGGTGCGCAAGCCCTTCACCGTCGCGGCCCGAAAACTCGGCCGGAGCCGGTACGAGGTTCCCATCCAGCAGCACCGAACCGAGGTAGACCGTGACCCGATCCCATATCCCTGAGGACAGAAACAACCGATGGGTTTCAGCGCCGCCTTCGACCAGCACCGAGCGAACGCCTTTCGCATACAGTGCGTCGAGGATCTCTCGAATGCCGAAGCGCCCGCTGTTCGCGGCGTGCATTCCTATCACCGTCACACCGCGTTCTTCGAGCTGCGCCCGCTTCCCCGGGGCGACCGTGTTCTCGACGAATACCACGGCCCGATCCGGCTCGGCGAACACCTGTGCCTCCGGGCAGCTACGCAGCTCGGGGTCGATAACCACCCGCAACGGCATCCGGGTTGCGCCTTGTCGGTGTCCGTAGCGCACGGTGAGTTGAGGATTGTCGTCCTCCACAGTGGCCCGGCCTACGAGAATCGCGTCTACCTCGGCCCGAATCCCGTGGGCGTGCGCGCGAGCTCTCGGGCCGGTGATCGCGGTCTGCCCTCCTCCCGCCCCCGCGATCCGCCCGTTCAGCGATTGCGCCCATTTTAAGTGAACGAACGGGCGGCCGCTGACAGCCGAGAGGAAGTAACCTTCGTCACGGTCGATAACTTCCTGCTCCATCAGGCCGCAGGCGACCTGAATGCCCGCATCACGCAGAATCTCGACACCTCTACCGGCGACGGCAGGATTGGGGTCGCGCGCAGCAATGACAAGGCGCACGATTCCGGCATCGATCAGGGTTTCGGTGCAGGGTGGGTTATGCTTACAAGGCGATCGAAATGAGCACGGTTCAAGGGTGGAGTACATCGTAGCGCCGCGCGGATCGTGACCGCGCCGACAGGCGTCGCGAATGCACTCGCTCTCGGCGTGCGGGCCGCCGTAATAGGCGTGAAAACCCTCGCCGATGATCGTGCCGTCACGCACGAGCACGGCCCCAACGGCGGGGTTGGGAGAAACGCTTCCCTTTCCCCTCGCGGCGAGATCGAGCGCCCGCCGCATGAAAGACCGATCGGTCATAACAGAGCTCCTGTCTTGATACCCCGCCGAGAGCACAGACAACGACGGTGCAGAGTAACAGGGCAAAAAAAACCTGAGCCGCTAAGGACTCAGGGCATGGTTATGAAGGATACGCTTGAACTCCCGGTTTCTGCTGCGCTGTCAAGCGTTGTACTTTCTCAACAAAACCGGGCCGGTCACCTGCCTGCCGGGAAAGCGGCTCTTCACAGGTGCCGATATTCAGCGATTTTCTTCCATCCGGACTTTACCGTCGGCATCGGAGTTTCACCGATTCAGTCCTCTCGAAGGGGATTCGAGCAGGAGTCGCGGGCTGTCACCGCCGGTCAGGAATTGCCCCACAACGTGAGGCTCACCTTGCCCTGAAAATCTGCCCATACGGTACTACCGTTTGCTTTCGCTGTCAAGCACGGAGAGTATGATTGTATGACAGGCGGATGTTCCACTGCCGCGCGGTCGGCCTGCGGTTTGATGTAGTATTCTTTTAACGTGATGAGGAACGTGATGAGAATAACTATTGTGCGGGGAATCGTGCTCGCGGGGCTCGTGCTTACGGCGGTTGCCGGATGCGCGCCGTTGGTAGATGAACCGGAGGCTCCCGTTGAGCTCGAGCTACCGGATTCCGCCGCCGAACGCCTGGAGCACGACGTACGCTATCTGGCCGCTACCGAGCGCGAGGGGCGCGGTATCGGCACCGACGGGATCGCGGAAGCCGAGCGCTATATACGGCGCCGGTTCCAAGCGCTGGGGCTTGGGCAGGCCCCGCAGCTCGATGGCTTCACGCATCCAGTTTCGGTATATCGGCACGGCTTTGACGCTGAACGAACCGAAATTCGCGTTCTGCCGGCGAGCGAGCTCGGATCTCCGAGGCTGGTTGCGCGTCCGGGAGACCAAATGCGGGTTCTACCGTTCTCGGCCGAGGGGAGCGCATTCGGGTCGTTGGAGTTTGCCGGGTATGCGATAACCGCACCCGAACGCGGATGGGACGATTTCGAGGACCGCGTGCTGGAAGGTGCGGTGGGTCTGGCCCTGCGTTACGAACCGTGGTTGGAGGAACCGGTCGGCCCTTACGGACGGATGCAGCTCAGCGAGCATGCTTCGATCAATCGTAAGGCCGGGGAAGCCGCGAACGCCGGCGCCGAAGCGCTTCTCATTGTAACCGGCCCCAAACACGGCGACGACCCCGAAGATCTGCGCCCGTTTGAGCTCGTCACGCTGGACCCGGAGCGCAACCCGTTAGACCGCATCCGCAACCCGGCCGAAATCCCGGTGTTACAGATATCGCGCAGTTTCGCCGAACGAATACTCCATCCTCTCGACCTTGACCTGCAAGATCTTCAGAGATCCGTGCACGATCGCGCTGGGCCGGTCTATCTCGATACAGACAAGATTGGCGTAGAGATCTCGATTGCAGCCGACCCCGACCCTGAGCGCGTGGCCGTACGCAACGTCGTCGGCTACATTCCGGGTAACAAAGACGACGAGGTGATTGTAATTGGGGCCCACCATGACCATCTGGGCGCTTTCGGTGAACAACCGGAAGCAGTGTACCACGGAGCTGACGACAACGCTTCAGGCGTCGCTGCCGTGCTGGAGCTCGCAAAGCGTTTTTCCATGCGTGAGGAACCGCCGCCGGTTGGACTCGTTTTTGTCACCTTCAGCGCCGAAGAGGTCGGTCTGCTCGGCTCACGAGCCTTCGTCGACGAGATCGTTGAACAAAAATGGGGGGATGAGCTCTCGATTCGACGGATGATAAACTTCGACATGATCGGACGCAATCCGGACGAGCCGGTGCGAATCTTCGACTCCGAAGAGCCCGAATCGCATGAGTCTTCAGAAGCCGGCGCCTCGGCGATCCCCCTGTTGGCGGAGGAGCTGGAGCTAACGGTGGACCATCGCTCCGGCGAGGCGCCACCGAACAGCGATCACTACCCGTTCTACCGCGCGGGCATCCCTACGCTGGCACTCTACACCGGGCTGCACGAGGACTACCACCACGTCACCGACACGGCCGATCGGCTTGAGTACGAGCGCATGGCCCGGATCACCGAGCTCCTCAAGGCGCTCATCCTCAACGAGAAGCTGTGACCGCCTCGGGCCGCACAAGCGCCGCTACTCTTCCGCCACCGAAAGCAGCTCGTAGGTTTCGCTGCCCTCTTCGGCGTAATCCAGCGCGGTTTTCCCGTCTCGGTCGATGAACCGGGTATCCGCCCCGGCCTCCAGCAGGATCTTGACCGCTTCGGCGGCGTCTTGCTGAGCCGCGTAGATCAGGGCCGTCGTCTTGCGGCGCTCGTGATACATATCCAGATCGGCCCCGGCCTCCACCAGCAACGACACGACCTCGGGATTTTCGTTCAAAACCGAACGCAACAGAATAGGAGCACCCCGGTCGTCTCTGATATTTATCTCAGCCCCTGCGTCCACCAGCAACTCGATGACGTCCGGATTGGTGTTCATCACCACCGCCATAGCCAGCGCGCTCTGCCCCATGTTGGTTCGAGCGTTTACATCCGCTCCGGCCTCCAACAGCAGCGAAAGCACCTCAGGGTTTGAATTGGCCGAGGCTGCTGCCATGATCGGCGTTCCGCCGCCGTCGCTCCGCGCGTTCACGTCGGCGCCGCCCTCGAGCAACATGGTGTGGATTTCCGGGTTCGCATTGTGCCCCGCAGCCATCAGGGCGGTTCCTCCGACGTCGTCCGGTTCATCGACCTCCGCCCCTGCCTCCAGCAAAGCGGCGAGCACTTCCGCGTTCCGGTTTCCGCCTGCTGCCCACTGTAATGCCGTGCTGCCGGCCTCGGTCCGGGCGGTGACCTGAGCGCCTGCGTCGAGCAGCGTTTCGGTGACCTCCGGATCCTCGTTAAAGCCCGCTGCAAACATTAGCGGCGATAGCCCCGACTGGCGGTGGCGCGTCTCTATATCGGCTCCGGCTTCAAGGATTTCACGCACTTCCTCCGGCCCGGACGTTCGTGCCGCCTCGAGTAGGCGTCGCGAAGCGAACTCGATCTGCTCGTCGGTTGGTTCCTCCGCGGGCTCCTCGGCGGGTTCCTCCGCGGCGTCACGTTCGGCGCCGCCTCTCGCCAACGCTATCTCCGGCGCTACGGTCCACGCGATCAGCCCCACCGCGACGAACAGCATCACGGACTGCAAACCGGCATTCCCTGAGCTTCTGTGTCGCATAGGCTCCTCCTATTACGCTTAAGTGGTTACCGGCGTCGCCACTGATCAGCTCGGTCCCGTGCCGCGGGGCGAACTGCCGATACTCCGCCGTTGCTCCACACAGTTCAAGCATATCATACCCGATCCGCCGTGTGCAGGCTTGCCCGGGATTACTCGCCGAGCTTCGCCTGCGGAGCGTTCATTCGCCGAGCAACCGGTGGAGGGTTTCCGAATAGATTCCCGCTGCGAGGCTTTTGGGGTGTATCAATCCCAGCAGACTCAGTCCGTTTTCAAAGGCCATCAATGCGGTCGCAAGATGTTCAAGCGGCATCGGCGCATCCCCGGCACGGTCGGTGTTGTAGCGCTTTTCGAGGCTGCGAATATACTCTGCGCGCGCCCGTTCGATGCGCTCGGCGAGCCTTGTTCGCACCTGTTCGTTACGCATCGCGTGCAGAAAGAACTCAAGCGTCATCATCGCCCAAGCGCGCGTACGCTCAATTTCCTCCGGGAGTTGCGCTTCAATCTCAGCCGCGATCTCGGCTACCGGTGCGCCCCCTTCCAGCTGTTCAATCCAGTCCGGCGTATCCTCGCTCAAATGCTCATCGAGAAGCGCCAAGTAAAGATCCTCCTTGGTGTGAAAATGGGCGTAGACCGCTCCCTTGGTGTAGCCGGCCGCCTCGGCAACCATCTCAACCGACGCCCCGTTAAATCCGTGACTGGAGAACACTTCGAACGCAGCGTTCAGCAATGCCTGCCTCGTCTGAGCTTTGGCCTCTTGGCGCGTCAACCGAACCCGCCTTGGATTAGCTTCCATGATACACCCCCCTTTCCCATCGCTCAATTAAAATACCCATTAGAACTCGGATACCAAAAAGAATATCATCCCGGCGCGTTTCAGGGAAGCTATGCTTCGCCGCCTGTCGCGAAGTCTTTCACAAAAGCCCACCCAGCCTCGGGCGGAGCCGAGAGTCGCCAAGAATGAACCTTGTAATGCCCGGCTGTAGCTGATAGGCTCCACCCACGGGCCGGCGTCACCTCACGCGGCTCGCGGGAGCCCTGGTTTTGGAGACACGGGTGGCAACAGAACGCTCCGGCGGCGATGATGCAGTGCGCAGCGCGCGCGAGTACCCCCAGCGGCCGCTTCTGGGTGTCGGAGTGGTTGTGTTTTGCGGCGACACCGTCTTGTTGATCCGCCGCGGCAAGCCGCCGCGCGTGGGTGAGTGGAGCCTCCCGGGCGGCGCACAAAAAGTCGGCGAAACCGTACGCGAAACCGCGGCGCGTGAGGTGGCCGAAGAAACCGGTGTTACAATCACCGGATTACGCTTCCTCGAGGTGATCGACTCAATCACGCGGGACGCTACCGGACGCGTGCAGTTTCATTACACCCTAATAGATTTTCTCGCGGAGTGGCAGTCCGGCGATCTGGTGGTTGCAGGCGATGCCGACCATGCCGAGTGGATTCCGCTCGCGCGGCTGGATGAGATCCCGTTGTGGTCCAAGACTTACGAGCTAATCCGCAAGGCGCAGGGATTACGGCAGCCGAACGCATAAGCTTGGCCTCCGGACAGCGCTATACGCGCCGAAGAACTGCGGTTACAATAGGCACATTAACCCAAAAAAAGGAGTTGAGGTCACTATGCAGCTAATGGTTTTCGGTTGCGGGGGAGTCGGCGGATACATGAGCGCCAGGCTGGGTTCACGGATCGGTGCTCCAGGCTATCCGCTCACTGGGTTGAACGTAATCGCTCGCGGTAAGCACCTCGATGCGATTCAAAATGACGGACTGACCTATGTCGATCCCTATGGGAACGAAACCACCGTACATCCCACCGCGGCGGTCGCGGACGCCCGGGAGTTGAATCCTCCCGACTTCATCCTCCTGTGTGTGAAAGGCTACGATCTTGAAGCTGCGATTGACCACCTCGCTGAACATCTTCCGGTCGGCACCCCAATACTCCCTCTCTTGAACGGGGCCGATATCGACGAGCGTGTACGCACCCGTCTGCAAGGCCGCGCAGTCGTGTTCCCCGGTGCGATCTATATCAGTGCTTTCATAGAACGGCCCGGACGTGTTCGCCATGCCGGCGGCGCCGGCTCACTGGTGCTCGGGTCAAGCCCTGACAACCCCGCTCTGCAGCCGCGTGAGCTCCTGCAGGCCTGCGAAATCGCCGGCGTGCCGATAGAGTGGCGTGAGGATCCGGCCCCGGCTATCTGGGAGAAGTTTCTCTTTATTGCGCCCTTTTCGCTGGTTACGGCCGTTTACGACAAACCCATCGGCGAGGTGCTCGAAGACGAGACGCTGCGCGCCGATGTTCGCGCGCTCATCACCGAGACGGCCGAGATTGCGCGTCGCAAAGGTGTCAACCTTCCCGATAACGTGGTGGACGCGGTGCTGGACAAGGCCTCCGGCTTTCCGGCCGGGATGACGACCTCGTTTCAACGCGACATAGCGGCGGGCAGCCCGCGGGACGAGCGCGACATTTTTGCCGGCACAATCATCCGACATGGGCAGAGACTGGGCGTAGCCACACCGGTTGCCGATCGCTACGTCAGTCGGCTACCGGGCGGCCTGGAAGCCGGTCGGTAACCGTGGCCGCCGGCGCTCGGCAAGCTCTCGGACTGTGCAGTCTGCTGCAGGCGCGCCTTTGGCCTCAGGCTCGGCCTCAGCCGCGGTCCGCCACCCCCAGGCGCTTCAGGATCTTGTCGAGCTGTTCCTGCAGATGATCGAGACTGCGCGAGACAATTTCGTGGCGCAGATGTGCGGCACGGTATTCGCCTCCGGCGTCGGAGCCGAGCACGTCTTCGGTTGAAACGCGCCTGCGAATGTCCTCGGAGTTTTCCAGAAAAAGCGTCATGAGGCCGGTCAGATCGTCGGTGTGCAGACCTTCAATCTCCAGAGTGGTATCGGAGGACAGACGCTCGCCGTGTTCCGCACGAGCTCGGTCAAGCGCGGCTTCGATCTCATGCATGATAAGACGCGCCGCGATCACAACCGCATGCGCAAGCCGGTGCCCGGTCGCTTTGTCGAGCGTATCCCCATTCGGTACCGCCTGCTCGGTGGGTTCGTACGCCACCTTGAGAATCTTGGCCGTTTGCAGAACGGCGTCCCACTCCCCCACACTCAATTGCATGTTGCTTCCTCCGATCAGCGTTTAGTGTAGCATGAGATACCGGTCGCGGCTACCGCGGCTGCGCCGCGGCCCCCGCCCTATTCCCATTCGATCGTCGCCGGGGGCTTGCTCGAGACGTCATAGACCACGCGCCCGACCGCCGGAACTTCATTGGTAATACGGGCCGAAATCTCGAGAATATCGTGCGGTTCAAACGGATACACGTCGGCAGTCATGCCGTCGACCGAGTGGACGGCGCGCAACGCCACCACATAGCCGTACTCCCGCATATCACCGGCCACCCCGACGGCGCGAATCGGCAACAGCACGGCGAAAGCCTGCCAGATACGATCGTAGAGACCGCGTGCGGCCAGCTCCTCGAGGTAGATCGCGTCGGCGGCGCGCAGAATCTCGCACTTCTCGGCGGTGACCTCGCCGAGGATGCGAACTGCCAGGCCCGGCCCGGGAAAGGGGTGCCGGCCGATGGTTGACTGCGGAAGGCCGAGCGCGGTGCCGAGCTTGCGCACTTCGTCCTTGTACAGGCCGGCGAGCGGTTCGACGATCCGCCCCTCGGCACGTTTCTTCTCGACCAGCGGCGAGCGAACATTGTGGTGTGACTTGATCACCTTTGCGTGCGCACCAACGCCTTTGCCGGACTCTATCATGTCGGTGTAGAGCGTCCCCTGCGCCAGGAAGTAGCTGCCGGGAACGCGCTCGGCGACTACCTCCTCCTGCACGGTCATGAACAGGTCTCCGATCACGCGCCGCTTCTCCTCCGGATCCTCAACGTCGGCGAGTTGGTCGAGGAACTGATCCGATGCGTCCACCACGCTCAGATGGCGGGCGCCAAAGGCGCGCAGTGCGTACTCCACCTCGGCGGTCTCGTCACGACGCATCAGTCCGGTGTCAACATAGATCAGGTACACCTGCTCCGCGGGCAGGGCCTTCAGAAGCAGCGCTGCAACTACCGAGGAGTCCACTCCGCCTGAGATCAGCAGCACCACCGAATCATTGCCCACGGTAGCTCGAATCTCGGCGATGCTGCGGTCGAGGTACTCTTCCACACGCCATCGAGCTTCGCAGCCGCATACGGCGAACGCGAAGTTCTCGAGCACGCGCATTCCGTACTCGCAATGGCTCACCTCCGGGTGGAACTGAATCCCCATCATGCGGCCGCTTTGGTCGCTCAGGCACGCCGGAGCCCCATACTCAGAGCGTGCGACGACGCTCCACCCTGCCGGAGCGCGCTCAACGGTGTCGCCATGGCTCATCCAGGCGACGAAACCTTCCGGAATATGTGCCAGGAGCGGATGCGTGCGCTCATACTGAAGACGCGCGCGCCCGTACTCGCGCTTTTGCGCGCGCGATACCGTCCCGCCGAGGTCCTGCGTCATGCGCTGCAGGCCATAGCAGATACCGAGCAACGGGAGCTCGAGCTCGTAGAGCGCCTGATCGGGCGTGGCCGCATCGGCGTCATACACCGACCATGGCGAACCGGACAGCACGATACCGCGCAGCCCTCGGCGAGATCTCAACTCCTCGGCTGCTACCGAGCCGGGGAAGATCTCGGTATATACACCGAGCTCGCGGATGCGTCGCGCTATCA
>PUNW01000070.1 GCA_003552665.1 Spirochaetaceae bacterium
CATCTGCGCGAGCTCCTGCTCGAGGCGGTGCGGGCGCGGCTGCGGTCGCGCGCGCCGGTGGGAATAAGCCTGAGCGGCGGAATGGACTCGGCGACGGTGGGCTCGGCGGCAGGGTGGCTCAGCGAGCAGGAAGAAACCCTCCCCCCGCTTCGCGCGTATAGCTGGGCGTTCAGCGAGTTTCCCGAATCTGACGAGCGTGAGAATATCTATCGAGTTGCGGGGCGTTACGGGCTGCCGGTTAGCGAGATTCCGGCCGAGGAGACCTATCCACTAGTCGAGTATCCGGCGCACGGCCCGCATGAGGATGATCCCTTTACCTCGATGTTTCAGCCGTTCATGGAGCGCGTGCTTCAGACTGCTATAGCCGACGGGGTCGCGATGATGCTCTACGGATTCCGTGGTGACGTTATGTTCGGCGGTAACGTTAACGACCTCCCGGGGCTGCTGCGAGCAGGGCTGTTCTCCACCGCGCGCGCCGAGCTCGCTGAGCTCGCGCGGGTGTTTGGACTATCCAAGGCGCGGGCGGTACGGCGTTACCTGATCCGGCCTGTTGTGAGCGATCTAGTGCCGCGGGGCGTTGCGCTTTCGCTGCGCCACGGCTTGGCACTGCTCGGCCGGCGTGGCCCTCTGCCCGGCGGTGGTGACGGTAGTAAGGGTCTCGGCGGCGCGGCGCAGCGCGCCGCGCCCCATGTGCGGCGTGAGTTTCTGAAGCGCGCCGGGGTAGCGGAGGCCGACCTCACGCCCCTGCAGGTGAGAACATGGCGCCGGGCAGCCGGGCGCGAGCGCTTTCGGCACATCATGTCGCCGTTGGTAATGCGCGGGGTGCAGTACAGCGAGCGGCTTGCTGCCGGGTTCGGGGTGGCGTTCGGTGACCCGTGGGGTGACCGGCGCATCGCCGAGTTTGTGCTTGCGTGTCCGCAGCACGTGCTCGATCGGGCTCTGGAAGTGAAACGGCTTCCGCGGCTTGCGATGCGCGGTATCATGCCGGATGAGGCGATTCGGGCCGCCGACAAAGTATCGCCCGGACCGATGTACGCGCAGGCACTGCGGAACTGGGCGTACCGTACGGTGATCGACCTGATAACCGACAGCAGGTGCGCAGCGCATGGCTATATCGACGAGGCCGCGCTCCAGAAGCACTTCGACGATTTCGTACGGGGCGAAGCGCCGGCGTTCGACTTGTGGTCCACGCTATCGCTCGAGATTTGGCTGCGACGATTCGGCCTCTAGTCTATACAGTGGTGCGGAACTTCGCCCCAGTTCGCACCCCACGAGGTGGTAGTGACGGGATACTACCTAAAGATGACCCGCAGTATACGAATAGTATTCTCTCGTAGTCATGTATTATCTGAAAAATCATACTTAATTGGCGTAGTTGCCAGGCCCCAAGTGGCTTATACTTGTCCCAGCTGCATGGCGATCTGCACTCGGGCAGATCACCGAAGGAGAAACTATGACGCAAAAGTTGTTCTCGCACGATTCCACCTCAAAGGCTCGCGCGGCGTATGAAGCCCCGCAGCTCAAACGCTGGGGAACGGTCGCCGAGCTGACGCACACCGGCCAGACCAATCCCGGCGATGATGTGTTACCGGGGAACTCGAAGGGACGCGAGTCCGGGAGTAAGAACCCGAAAGGGCTCGACAAGTACCGATAACGCCGGAAGCGGCTCGGGAACGAGTTCAGCCTTGAGCCCATCTGGGTAGACTTCTGAGCAATGCCCGAAAGCGTCGATGCGGTGGTGCTGCTCGACGATCGCAACCGCGATACCGTCGGGCAGCTGCTCGATTTCACGCGCACGCCAACCCCTGAGGCTGCGCTTCAATCGCTCGGCGAAGCGATCGTAATCAATCCACTGTGGAACACCATCAACTCACCTCGGCTTGTTGCGCGCGCGAGTCCGTACCCGCTTCTGGCCGTGTTCGGCGAGTTCTCAAGCGCCGACCGCAGGCAGTTATTTGAGCTTGCAGCGCAGATGGAGGAGGTCTTGCATCGCCGCCGGTACGTTGATTATCGGGAGGCTGAGCGGGTCACCGGCCGCCTGGCCGAGAAGCTCATTGCGCGCTACGGCCGCGAAGCACTCGCGACCTTCTCGTATACGGCCATCCCGCGCGGCGGTCTCATCGTGCTTGGCATGCTCTCCTACCTTCTTGACCTCACGCACGAGCAAATCATGACGGCTGCCGGGGCGCACAGCGCACCGGCCGACACGCTTGTAATCGTGGACGACTGCGCGCTGTCGGGCGTGCGCTTTCGCGGTATGATCGCCCGCACCGGCGCTCCGCGCGTCGTCTGCTGCACGTTGTTCGCGCCTCGTGAGCTCTGCCGCGCCGTTGAGCGTGCCGAGCCGCGGGTGGAAACCTGCATCGCCGCAGAGGATCTTGTCGACCTGGCCCCGGAACGCCATGGGGATGCGTATGCCGCATGGCACGCCGAGCGCGCAGCCTCCGCCCCCGATGCCGGATACTGGGTGGGTATCCCCGAATACATCGGCTTTGCCTGGAGCGAGCCTGAGACGCGTGCCTGGGGTGCAGACGGGGAGCTCGATCTTCCCGGGTGGAACGTGCTGCCGCCTGACTTGTGCTTGAAGCGCAGAGCGCTCGCGGCCGCAGGCTCAGATACGCTGAAGCCCCTGACGCTGGTGCCGGAATCCAAAGGGCCGATACGGCCGCACGAGCGGGTGCTGTGGGTTGCGCTCGAGGACGGCATCGCGGTTGCGCCGGTGCCTACAGACACCTCCCGGGCGCCGTGCTTTCGGCTGGAAGGTACCGCGGAGGCGATGTGGCAGGCCATCCTTGAACACGGAACGCTCGAAGGGGCCGAAGAGGCCCTGTCGCGGCAGTACGAAGTAAGCCGCGAAACGCTCCGCGCGGACCTTGAAGCGTTCGCATCGGACCTGGAGAATAACGACATCATTGTGCGCCGATAAGGGTGCCGATAAGGAGCCTGGGG
>PUNW01000367.1 GCA_003552665.1 Spirochaetaceae bacterium
CGATGAAGACATTCGCGGTTTCGAGCAATACTTTAGGCGTTACCACAAGGCGTTGGAGGTTGAACGGGCGGCGGTAGAACACCTACCTTAGCCCGAGCCTGAGGAGACGCGACCGAGCGCCTCCAACAGAGCGGCGCGGTTCGTTTCGAATCGCATCACCAGGTCCCGCGCCGCTCCATGCTCGTCTCGATACCGCAGCCGGACGCCGGGGTCCGGTTTAACCAACCGGCGTAGACGCGAGAGCTTGGCGGTTTCGGTCGCGAGATCTTCCACCGTTTCAAGCTGTTTGCCGGAAATATGATACGACACCTCTTTGTCCGACGGGAAAGACCCGCCGAACATCGCCCCAACCCATGTATTACGAGCCGGTCGTCGAAAATGCACGCCGGAGCGTGTCACGAAGGTGATGAACCAGCGCCCGGCTTCCGGCAAATCCCAGCCTGAGAGATGCTCACCCAGCCCGAACGCTTCGATGCGCTCGCCGAGCTCGCGCTCGAGTTCACTCCAGAACTCATCGGTCTCGGAAGATTTGCTTCGATCAGGACTCAACGACCACGCCCTTCTTCAAAATGATATTGGCATACAGCGCCGTTTCGCCGGTAGCGACGATGGCGTAGCACTGTTTGGCGCGCTCATAAAACGCAAAGCGCTCAACGGGCTCAAACCCTTCCGCAAACGCCTGCGCTTCGTACTTCTTGATCGCGGCTTCGTATTGATCCCAAACCGCCGGCCTGTGACCATCGCCGGTCTGCATAACCGCCACGGGATGTTTTACAAAAGTATCGAGCGGGAAAAAGCTCAGAACGGCATCGAGAATCTCGGGAACCCCGTGGCCGTCGAGCCTAACGAGGCGTTGAGCCCAGGCCGCAGCAGGAAAGTTTCCGTCGCCGATACAGATCTCGTCGCCGTGTCCCATCTCCATCAGAATTTTCAAGAGCTCGGGGCTCAAGATCGCAGGCACGCCCTTCAGCATGTACTCCTCCTTTCAGTTGCATCTCGCCTGTATCCTCGCCGTACTAGCGAGGGTATCGGTTGCTATACAGCGAAGTTCAGGACTCTTCGCTCACATAATCCATAAACGTTTCAACGTACTCATCGAGCCCGTCGAGCGTCACCCCTTGAACCGGCTCCTTGTCGATCTGCAGCAATGAGCGTAGCGCTGCAGGCTCAGTGCCGTCATGTGCGGTCTTCGCGATCATCGCCGCTCCAAACGCCGAAGCTTCGGCTATCCCGGTAAGCGAAAAGGTGTGCTGTGGGAACAATCCCGCCATCATAGCGTTGTAATCGCCGTTGTTTCGGAACCCGCCTTCGGTATATACGTTCGTCACGTCTTGGACCTCAACACGTTCGAACGCTACCTTGCTTTGAATTGCAATGCTGAGATTCAACACCGCGTAGGCGGTTGCATAATCGGAAAAGAACGGCGGGAGTCGGGTACCGGAACGGATGTCTTCGAACCGATAGGTCACCCCGTCGCTGATGGCCCGCGGCTGCGCGTCGGGGAACTGCCCCGACCCTACGACTATGCTCGGCAGGATAAAATCGGAACGCTGTTGAATCACTCGCCGATACACCTCAGGATCAAACTCCGGAAAGCGCTCGGTCCCGTGAAGCGACCGGAGAATGCCGGTGTAGGTTTCGAACTCGAGACCGGCCATGAGAATCGCGGTCTTCACCGGACGGCCGAACGCCGAAAGATTATAGAACACCGACTTACCGATTTCGTTCTCTGCGAACTGCACCTGCTCGGCCGGGCGCATCACCACGCACCATGTGCCGGTGGAGTTGAGCAAGAACGGCTCCTGTTCGTTCAGCACGTACGGCAGCAACGACGCGTTCGAGTCATGTATGCCGAACGGCACGACGGTATCGGGCGGGAGCCCCAACTCCGAGGCCAGCTCCGGTTTAAGCGTTCCCAGTCGCTCCCAAGGACGCTCGATCCGCTGCGGCAACCGGTCGACGATACCGAGCCTTTCGGCAACCTGTGACCAGCGGTGCTCGTGAAAATCCCAGAGATACGTGTGGTTGCCCACGTAGGTCCACTCGGCGGCGGCTTCCCCGGTTAACTGCATTCCGAAGAACGACGGGAACGGAAGGAAGTAGCGCGTACGAGCGAACTCTTCGGGGAACTGGGACTGCGCAAAGAACAGTGCCTTCGCGGGATTAATCAAGGCTTTGAGCTCCAGCGTCGCGGTAGTACGCTGCAGCTGATGCTTGTCGCCGACTCGCTCATAGAACCGCCGGTGGAAATCCTCGCCGGGTTCATAGGTGTAGTCTATCAGCGGCAGACTCTGCCTACCCTCGGCATCTACACCCACGAACGCCGCTCCGTGAGTTGAGCACGCTACTGCTCGAATCGGATACTTCCGGGCGAACCCTTTCAGCTGTTCGAAGAACCAAGTCAGCAACCCATCCAGGTCTTCGACCGGCACACCGTTACGCTCAACCGGCGGGAAGGTCCGATATGTGGACTCCAACAACTGTAGCTGATCATCGAAAATGACGAGCTTCTTGTTGGTCTTGCCCACGTCGAGAATCGCGATTGCATAGTCCATACCGCGGATGGTAGCACGAAAGCCGGTTGCCGGCCAGAACTTAACTGAGCTCGACGGTCCAAAGATCGCTTGTTTCGTCAAAGCGCCAGGTAGCGCCGGAGTACGCAAGGCGATTTCTCGGCGGGTCGGCGGCGATCCAATCTTCCATGCTTTCGAGGCTCTCCACACCGCTGGTGGTATCGTAGACGCGGGTGGTGTTGGCTCCGGCCGCGCACGCAACCCGCAGCGTCTGCTCCGGCCCGCGCCCCCGCAGCAACGCGGAGAGAAACCCTGCAATACTTGAGTCGCCGGCCCCGGTGGTGGATAGAATCTTGTCGGGCTTGTACGTTTCGGCGAACAGGGCACGGTCGGCCCACTGCTCCGGATCGGCGGGCGCCCCGTCGCCGATCAC
>PUNW01000052.1 GCA_003552665.1 Spirochaetaceae bacterium
CGGTTGGAGCGCATCTCGGCTTCATGGTCACGCCGGTGGGTTGCCTGCACGCGTTCGAGCAGGCTGTCCGACGGTCCCTGCTCGGCGAACGCGCGCAGCTCTTCGATCACCAGGTCTCCGAGCTCGGAAGCCCGTGCGGGGCTCGCTCCGAACAGTACGCTGAACTGATAGCGCGGAACCGGAAACTGTGCCAACGAGCCGGAAACACCGACGCTATAGGTCCCGCTTTCGCGCTCGCGGAGGACCTCGCGCAGTTTCAGCCGCAGAGCGTCCGTCAGGCTGCGAAAGGCGTAGTTGTCCTCGCGCGACCAGCGGTGCTCACCCATGAACACTACTGCCACGCGCCCGGCGGGGTCAGCCCCAATGAAGACCTCCTCTTCTATGACACCGCGTGGTAGACTCAGTCCGCGGTCGATTCGCTTCGGGGCCTCGCCTGTAGTCGGCAATGACGCCACATAAGTCTCGACATAGCCGCGTACCCGGTCCGGATCCACCGCGCCGACCAGAAAGACCCGCAACCCCGACATATCGCCGAAGAGCCGCTCGTGAAGCTCGGCCACCCGTTCGAAGCGAACACGTTCGAGGTCCTCGAAGGTGAGCGGCATCCGTCGCAGATCACCGTCGGCCAGGATCTCGAAGAGCCGATCGATGAACGCCGCGTTGGGCTGCGCCGCCCGGTTACGCAGTTCCGAGCGCTCGCGCCGCATCACGGTTTCGAATGCCGCTTCGTCCACCCGAGGAGCGTGCGCGCTGAGGTGCAGGAGCTGAAACAACTGTTCCAGGTCGGCGACCGAGCTCCGTCCCTCGAACCCGTGATCGTACCGGTTCAGATACGGTGAAAGGCGGACCTCGGTGCCGGCAAGCAGGCGGTCGAGCTCGGTCCGGCTCAGGTGTGCAACCCCGGATTCAGTCGCCACATCGGGTGCGAATCGGGCGCTGTGGTAGTCTTCGTCCTCGACGAGCGAAGCGCCCCCGTAGCGAAAGGCACTCAGCCGCACTTCGTCGCTGCGGAAATCGGTCGGCTTTAGAACGACGGTGAGGCCGTTTGAGAGGGTCCACTCGAGTGCACCAGCCTCTTCGAGCTCACGTTCGCGTATGATCTCCCCCGGGCTGGGCGGCTGCGGCATCAGCTCGTCTAACTCGGGATCATCAGGGAACGGCTCGAGCTCGAGCGCTAAGACGCTCTCGAGGCTATGTGCCAGCTCCGCCTCGCTCGGCATTACCAGCTGTGCGGTCTCCGCCGCGCTGATCGCGATCACGCGGTTCTCGGGGCGAAAGAACTGTTCGGCGCGCTCGTGCAGGCGCTCGGTAGTGGCCAGCGGCAGAAAACGCTCGGTCAAGGCCCATTCCAGCTCTATTCCCGGAGCGGCCTCACCCTGCAGGAAGTGGCGGACATACTCCGAAGCGAACCCGCTCGACGGCGTGTTGTCGCGCTCGTTGTAGGCGTTCTGCATGCTGCGCCGCAGCTCCCTTCGTGCCCGCTCCAGCTCGGCCTCGCTGAACCCGTGCCGGCGAGCACGGGCGGCTTCGGTGACCAACGCTTCAAACCCGTCGAGGATGCTGTCTTCCTCGACGCGCGCCTGGATGATGCGTGCTGACGCCGGCCGAGCGAGTCTGCCGCGTCCGGCTACGGCGCTTAGAAACGGGGCGTCCGGTGCGCGGGCAATCTCGCCGAGGCGGTTGTTGAGCGCAACCGCAAACAGCCGGTCTTCCAACAGCTCGCGATACTGACGTTCGGTCTGCAGGGGCTCGCTTGCGAACTTGCTATAGATCGTGATGGTGCTCCCGGATGCCTCAGGATCGCTCACCAACGAGTACAGGGTGTCTTGGTGTGGAGGGATCTCGAACTCGGGGCGTTCCGGCGGGTCCGGATGGGGTTCGATGCGGCTGAAGTACTCTACTATCCAGCTCTCGATGCGCTCGGCATCGAAATCGCCTACCGCCACCACCGCCATCAGCTCGGGACGGTACCAGTCCCGATAAAACCGCACGAGCTCTTCGCGGCCCGCCTCCATGAAGACTTCGGGCTTGCCGATCGGCAAGCGCTCGGCATGGCGCGAATCGTGCAACAGTACCGGCAGCTGCCGGTCACGGATACGCTGCGAGGCGCCGAGCCGGGTACGCCACTCTTCCTTGATGACTCCGCGCTCGGACTCAATCATCTCCGGCTCGAACGTCACGGCATGCGCCCATTGCTGGAGGATATGAATCCCGGTTTCGAGCTTCTCAGGATCGTCGGCCGGGATCTGCAGCATATAGACCGTCTCGTCGAAGCTTGTGTATGCGTTCACGTCCGGTCCGAACCGGATGCCGAGCGACTCCAGATAGCCGTCGATGGCATCTTTATCGAACGCTTCGGTTCCCAGGAACGCCAGGTGCTCGACGAAATGAGCCAGGCCGAGCTGATCTTCGTCTTCGAGGACCGATCCTGCGTTGACGATGAGACGGAGAAACGCGCGGTTTTCAGGCTCGGCGTTCTCGCGGACATAGTACGTTAAACCGTTCTCGAGCGTGTCGAGTCGCAGCTGTGGATCCAGCGGCAGGATTTCAGGATCAGCCGGCCGGGTAGCGGCGCGCTCGCCGATACCCCGGGCAGCGGCCGGTTCCGCCGTCGCAACCAGGAAGACGACCAGCAGGGTCCCGAGCAGTGCACGTGCATTCATACCGCTACCATAGCCCGGGTCGGCAGCCCCGAACAAGCGGATTTTTGCGATCCTGCGCCCCGGGGAGCGCGCAGGCGGCTGGACACCGGCGGTGTGTTTCGCTATCATGATCACAATAGCCTGTTTGTTGATAGGAGAAATGGTGTTTCCGTCTGCACGACTGCGCCATGCGGTGACAGCCCTGACGGTGCTCAGCGACGCCTACCCGGACCGGGTGGTTTCGCTGCGTACCATCGCGGCGGCGGAGCGCATATCGGAGAAGTACCTCGAGCCGCTTTTC
>PUNW01000303.1 GCA_003552665.1 Spirochaetaceae bacterium
CGGCGATCGAGCAGCATCCCGGACGTTACGTCATCACAGTGGCCGGTGAATCCGGCTGCGGAAAATCGGAAACCGGCGCGGCTATAGCTGAGATGGTCGAGCAGCTGAGTGATCTCCGCAGCGTCGTCCTGCAGCAGGACGATTATTTTGTCTATCCGCCGAAGACCAACGACGCCACTCGCAGAAACGACATCGGTTGGGTCGGGACTCAGGAGGTCAGGATCGCTCTGCTGGACGAACACCTGAAGCAGGCGATTGAAGGTGCAACCGAAATCACTAAGCCGTTGGTGATATACGACGAGGACCGCGTCTCGGACGAGGTGCTGAGTCTGGAAGGCGTCAAAGTCGTGGTAGCCGAGGGCACCTACACTAGTCTACTGCAGAACGTGAACACGCGGGTATTCATCGCGCGAAACTGGCTCGAGACGCTGGAGTCTCGCAAGAAGCGCGGTCGAGAGGCTATCGAGCCCTTTCTGGAAGAGGTGCTGCAGATCGAGCACGAGATCATCGCACCGCACCGGGAGCTCGCTGATGTGGTTATTACCCGTGACTACGAGGTCGAGTCCGTGCGCTGAGCGTGTCAGCCGTTAAGCAGGTCGGAGGAGCGGTCATGAGCGCCGAGGAATTGCGTTTCCCACGGGTGTATCAGGAAGTCAGGAACTACTGGGCGGAGAACTCGTCCCGATTGACGGCCGAATATACCGGCGGGCGGAGTTCGTTCCTGGCGTGGTGCCCTCCGCAGGAGGTGCTCGCCCGGCCGGTCGATGACCTGCTCGGTATCCTCAAAGCACGCTTCGGGGTTGAGTTTGGGCGTGCGCTTGAGGGGTCGGTTTCGTCACCGGCGGACCCGGAACCCGACACGAGATGGATAACGCGCAGCAACATCATCGGAATCAACGTTCGAACCGTTGGCTCATTCTGGGGTGTTATTCCGTATCTCATGACTGTGCCGGGCTCGTGGAATGCCGTGCATCTGCTACCGATCTGGGAGCCGGGGGTTGTCGGGAGCCTCTACGGCATCAGCAGCTGGGAGATCAATCACGAGTTCTACTCGCCCGAGCTCGCGCACGCGCTCCCCGAGCTCGACAGCGTAGAGGCGCAGCTGCGTTTCGTCATAAACCTGATTCACCTCAGCGGACGGACAGTAGGCCTCGACGTGATTCCGCACACCGACCGCTTCTCACAGATCGTGCTCGCGCAGCCGTGGTGTTTCGAGTGGCTGCAACGCGAGGACCTGACGCTGATTGACCACGGAGATCATCTGATTCCTCGCGTGCAGGAGGTGATCTACCGCTGGCTCCTGGATCGCGGACCGGCGGCGGAGCGACCCCTCCCTTCCTCACCTGCGAAATTGTTCTCGGAGCTGAGCGAGCATGAGCGCAATGAGCTTCTGTTCGGCGTTGTCGAAGCCAAGGAAGCGCGGAATGCCCGGCGGGACGATTTGGTCGAACGGTTGTACTCCTTCGGATACGAGCCGGTCCCGGCGACGATGGCACCCCCGTTCAGGGGGCTCGAGATCGACCCCGACACCCGCTATCTTGATAGCCGCGGACGAGTCTGGCGGGATTATCGGATGCAAAAGCCGCAGGCGATGTCGCGCGTGTTCGGCCCGCTGACCCGCTATCGGCTCTACGCCGGAGCAGGTAGCGCCGGCTCAACCGCCCGTGATCCCGGTGGCGGCAGCTGGGAGCTAGATTTCTCCCAGCCGGTACGGGAGGTCTGGGACTACGTTGCCGATCACTATGCCGATATCTGCGCGCGGTACGGATTCGACTTCATGCGCGGCGATATGTCGCACGTGCAGATGCGCCCCGATGGAGTTCCGGCGAACCCCGGCCGGTATTACGACGTGCTCGCGTTCGTGAAACAGCGCGTCGCCGACCGGTGCGGCTGGCCCGGCTTTGCCTACTACGCCGAGAGCTTTCTCGCGGCGCGCGATGTGTTCGGATACGGAGAGGAGCTCGATCACCTGGAGGCTTCGCGGGCTGACGCAGCGCTCGGTGATCTGCAGGCCGTGGTTTCGGGTACTCCGCAGTTCATGCGACGCCTGGCCCGCTACTTGGAGCTTGTGCGCTGCCGAGCATGCACGCCAAGCTTCACGGTTATCACCGGCGACAAGGACGATCCGCGCTTCGACGAGTATTTTCGCGGGGCCAATGTCGCGCGTTACTTCACCGCGCTGTTCTTGACCGATATGCCGAGCTACATCGCCCTCGGTTTCGAGATGCGCGATATCCGCATGCAACCGGCACCGAACGACTACTACACCAAGTTGTACGTGTTTCAGGAACAGTCCGACTCCAACGTATATCCTTCCAAAGCGGTGCACGGCCCGTATCGATGGAACACCAACGGCGCGCAGTTCGCCGCGATCACGCGCGTGCGGCTCCTCGCCGAACGGCTGTTACCGGAAATCGGTGAGTGCCCAACCCAGGTGCTTCTGCCGCCGGATCCCGAAAACGGCGCGTCGGTGTTCGCATGGACCCACGCGACGCCGCACCCGCGGTACTGCTTCATCGTCAACTTCAGCGTTGACCACGATTCCGGCAGCTTCGGGGTTCCCGTCCCCGCCTCCGCTCCCGTGCACGCTACTCGGGCAGAGCTGATCTTCACGAGCAGGCTCGATACTGTGCCAGCTGCTGTGCCGGGTGCTGAGCGGGGTGCTAAGACGGGTGCTGAGATAGCTGCAGAGCCGGCAGCCGGCGGCATCGAGGTGATTCACTCCAACGGGTTCCATTACAGAATAGAGAACCTGCGCCCGGGAGAAGCGCGGGTCTACCGCTACTTTTAAGAACTGCCCCGCACCGTGTTGGGAAAATTGCTGCGCTAAGCGAAGCGCTGTGACGCTCGAGGCGGTAGTAGATAGGTAGAAGGAGGTGTGGGAAGGATGAAGCACCCGTCTACCGAGAGCTCAGGGTCTACCGAGACCGCAGGGGCGAGGA
>PUNW01000005.1 GCA_003552665.1 Spirochaetaceae bacterium
GCACCGAGACGATCACGAAATCGGCGCCCGGTAACGCCTCGCGTCGCCGGGTGGTGCTCGAGATTCGCGCTCCGGAGCCCCATTCACGGTTCATGACCTCGGCGAGCTGCGTCATCAGTTCAAGAGGCTTCTCGTCGATATCCACGAGGTGAAGATCCACGCCCCGTAAGCGCTCCGAGCGCAGGATCGCGGAGATCGCCCGTTGGCCGAACACGGCGCTTCCGGCTCCGAGTATCACGATTTTTGGTGCGGTACGTGGTGCATTCATGCGGCATCCCATCCTGAAATTAATTAGTTACTGAAAGAAATTATGATATTCCGGCCTGCCGGCGCTGTCAAGTGCGAAAATATGCTATTGACAGCTCACGAAAAGCCGTGCTTTACTTTCATAAAGAAAGAAAAGGAGGGTGCTACTGTGGCACGGAAAGCGTTAGTATTAGTTTTGGTGTTGGCCTTAACCGTTCCGGTGGTCGGCGTTTTCGCCGGTGGTGCGGCCGAGGAAGACGAGATCGTTCTCCAGTTTCCGTCGTTCTGGGTGGGCCAAGACTCGAAAGCCGAGCCGATGGAGCAGCTGATCAGCGAGTTCAACGCGATGCACGAAGGCGAGATTCGAGTGCAGGTTGAACCCACGCCGGACACCGACGGGTATCGGCAGACGATCAACACGCGTCTCGCAGCCGGCGATCTGCCCGACATCTTCATCTTCCAGCCCGATCCTACCACAATGCAGTACTACGAAGCCGATGACGTTTTGATGGACTTCGCGGATGATCTGCAAGGCGGTTGGGGCGATCGGTTTCAGGAGTCGCAGATGGATGCCGCGACGGTCGACGGGATGGTGAAGTCTATTCCGTACGAGATCGGCGTTACTCCGATCTGGTACAACACACGGCTGTTCGACGAGGCCGGGATCGATGAGTTCCCCACCACCTTCGAGGAGTTCTGGGAAGCGGCCGACGCGCTCAAGGACGCCGGCATCACCCCGACCTCTCAGATGACCGGTGGCGCGAACGCCTGGACGAGCATGCTGTGGTACAGCCACATCGTCGGCAGCATCGGTGGCCCCGACGCGTGGGATCGTCCGCTCGACGATCCGCAGTACGAGCAAGCGGCCGAGATCCTGCTTCGCCTCTACAGCGACGGAAACACCACCGGTGACGCGGTCGGCGGCGACGCCGATGTTTCCGGTAGCCATTACCTCGCCGAGCGTACCGCGATCTTCACCAACGGGCCGTGGTACATCGGTCGTGTTGCCGGCGACGCGCCGGAGGTGCACGAGGCCACGCGGCTCGCGCCTGCACCCGCGGTTGACGGCGGTGAGCACGGGCATCAGGTTACCTTTGCGCTCTCGAATCTCGCAGCTGCGCACACCGACGACCCGGAACGACGCGAAGCGGTGGTGAAGTTCATGGACTGGATGACCAAACCGGAGCACGTCGCGATGATCACCGAAGAAGCGGGCTCGCTGTTCGCGATTGATTACGAGATCGATCCGGACGTAGATCCGCTGCTGTCGGAGTTCGTGCGCGTGCAGAACGAAGCTCCGTTTACCTTGACCGATATGGAGCGCGCGTTCCCGGTTGCGGTAATCCAGGAGTTCGGCGGCGCAATCGAGGCCATGGTAGCCGGTGGCGCGTCTCCGGCGGAGTTCGTAGAGATTCTCAAAGACGCAGCGGAAGACTGAACTAAACCGAACGGATTGAATCCAAGTACCAAGCACCGTTAGGCGATTGGGCATGATGGTCGGTCGGCGAGCTCCTCGTCGGCCGGCCGGCCCGGCGCCTAACCGGGAGGACGGATGACGCTTCACAAGAACTGGAAGGGTATTACGCTCTTCTTGATTCCGGTGGGGGTGATGTACTTCACCTTCTTCATTTACCCCTTGGGATATGTGTTCGTGTTGAGCACGATGAGCTGGTCGGGTTTCGGCTCGATGGAGTTCGTGGGGCTGCACAACTTTCGCCGTCTCATGGGTATGACAAGCTTCCGGTTCGGTCTTCGCAACAACCTGATCTGGGCACTGTCACTCGGCTTTGTGCAGGTGGGCCTTGCGGCGTTGGTTGCCATGATCTTGGCACGCAAACCGCCTTTTTGGCGCTTCCTGCGGACGGTGTATTTCCTTCCGACCGTTATCAGCCAGGTCGCGATCGCGATGTTGTGGTACACCATCTATCGGGAGAATTTCGGGCTCCTGAACACCATCCTAAGGAACATGGGGCTTGATCATCTCGCGATGAACTGGCTCGGCACCTTCAGCACGGCGCTTCCGGCGGTGATCGCACAACAGCTATTCTACATCGGATACTTCATGATCATTATTCTCGCCGGCGTCATGTCGATCCCGAAGTCGCTGTATGAATCCGCCGAGATAGACGGCGCCACGGTGCTGCAGCAGGAGTTCTATATCACCATCCCGATGGTACGCGATATCGTGGTGGTTGCGATGACGCTCGCGATGGCGTTCGGTATTCGCCACTTCGAGGCGACATTCCTGCTTACCGGCGGCGGGCCCGCGCATCGAACCACAACCTTGGGCATCTTGCTTCATCGCAATCTGCACGCCGCGAACTACGGGCGAGGTAACGCCATCGCTGCGGTTCTGATTGTCGTCGGTGCGTTGATCATAACCCTGGTGAGGAGATTGCTTTCTACTCGCAGCGCCGTGGAGGATGTAAAACAATGAGCAGCTCAGCAACCGTACAGGATGCACGCAGTCGCACGCCCAGTGAGCGGACCGGGCCGGTGAAGGTCGCGATCGCGAAGGTCGCGAAGTGGTCGGTCCTGCTGTTCTTTTTCGTGATAACGCTCTTTCCCCTGTTGTGGCTGATCATGTCGACCTTCAAGACCAACGCGGAGTTCATGGCCGACCCGCTGGCCTTACCGAGCGGTATCTACTGGCAGAACTATATCGATGCGGTCCAGGTATCGGGGC
>PUNW01000232.1 GCA_003552665.1 Spirochaetaceae bacterium
ATTGTAGTAGGTGTAATTGAATCCGGCGGTCACGTACCCGAGCTGGGCCTCGGTGAGCCGGGCGAGGTATGGGTCGCGAGCCGGGGGCAGCGCTCGCCTGAGGTCGCGATATAGCACCTGCCGTTCGAACCCGGTCATGAAGCACGCCTCCCCGGCGCGTACCGCACGGTGCGTTCGCGGTGCAAGGTACTCTACCAAGGGGTAGGTGTCGGTATTGATCGGGTAATCGTCAAACAACCCGCTCTCGGTGATGTTTCCGGCGTAAAACCGCAGAAGCTGCGCATCGAAGAACTCGGGAGCGGAGCTACGAGCCTGCCGCTCGAAAACCACCCGCGCGTTCTCTTGGATTACCGCCGGATCGAGCGGCCGCGGTTCGTTACGGCCAACAAGCGCAACGATCGAGCGACTCGGGAACAGATCGCCGCGCCAGAGTGTCACCTCGGGGAAGGCT
Source organism: Spirochaetaceae bacterium (assembly GCA_003552665.1). Lineage (GTDB taxonomy): Bacteria > Spirochaetota > Spirochaetia > DSM-27196 > SLAA01 > B1Sed10-166. The sequence goes on from PUNW01000232.1 coordinate 452, forward strand.
TCCATCATGGTGCGCGCGATAATCCCGAACTCCTCCTGCGAGACCTGATAGAGCGGGATCCACTGCACGAAGATCCCGCCGTCGTTTAGACGTCGCGCGGCGGTTCGGTAGTGATCCAGCGTGTAGAGATTACCGGTACCGGCTTTCCAGGGGGTGAACAGGTCGCTGATCACCACGTCGTAGCGCGCAGGGCTGCGACTCAAACAGGTTCGCCCGTCCTCGGCGTAAATCGTTACCCGCGGATCGCCAAACAGCCCGTTTACGTATGGATCGAAGTGCTCAACGGCAAGATCTATCACGTCCTCGATAATCTCGCAGACCGTCACATCGGTGACCGGAAAACTGAGCGAGGCGCCGGCCGTTATCCCGGTTCCCATGCCGAGAAAAAATACCGAGTCGGGTTCCGGGTGTAGCAGCATCGGGATGACGGTTTGATTACGTTCCGACTGCAGCGCGCGCGAGCTACCAAGTGTGTAGTAGGTATTGACGCGGATCGCGAGACCGTCTCCGACATCAACAACGGCAACATTGGCTGCGCTGCCTTCTCGCATCTCCACAACTCGCCCACCGGCACCACCGCCGATATCCCGTCCTAACTGCTGAAGCGGGTCTGCCGAAACGAACACCACGAACGCGCCGATCGCGGCTGCCGGGATCAGCGCTCGAACGCGTCCGCGACCGCTGATTACAAACACGGTGAGCGCGAGCAGGTATACGCCCGAGAGGAGCAGCAAACCTCGAACCGCCCCAACAAGGGGGAGAATCACAAAGCCCGCGGTGAGAGAACCGAGGATGGCCCCCAGCGTATCGACCGCGACAAGCCTCCCAACCATGCGCGCAGGGGCTTCCCCACGTTGCTCGAGCGCGCGCATGAGGTACGGTAAGATGGTGCCGAGGATTACCGCCGGCAGGAACATCACCACCGCGGCGACCCCGAACACCGTGAGAACGTATCCCGACCAGTCGTGAGCTCCACCGAGGTACGCGAGCCCACCGGTACGCTCAAAGAACAACCACGGAGAAATCGCGGTCACCGCAGCCGCCACCGCGAGCAGAGCCGGCACCACCTGCCGCGGGCTTACTCTCCGCAGCCGAGACAGCGCATGCGCGGGCACAGCGCCTGCGGCCAACGCCAACAGAAAGCTCGTGAGCACAATCGCGTACGTGTATACCGAGTTCTGCAAAACCTGCGAGAACAACCGCGTCCAGATCACCTCGATCCCCAAGGTCGCAAACCCCGACGCAAATGCAATAAGCCAAACCACCGGCCGCGGGATGCTCGGGGCGCTCGGGATGCCCGCCTCCCGGGCGCCGGGCGCGCTCGGTGCGGGGGACGCACCGAGGGCCGACTCAATCGGGGCCGGTTCGGTCGGTGCCGGTTCCATCCCACCCGGCCGCGGAATCTTCGGGCCGTGCTTCGCGCCGGCGGCTTCACCCGATGGCGGGCGAGACGCTGCGCTTCGGCGCACCGCGAGGGTCGCAACCAGCACCGCAACCAGCCCAACAGAGAGATCGATGCCGACCGCAAGTAGATACGCGAGTTGAAACCCCAGCAGCGTCGGCAGGAAGAAGCCCGCCGCAACCGCGCCGCAGGCCGAGCCGGCGGTGTTGACTGCGTAAAGAATCGGCCCGGTCCGGCCTAGTCGGTCGATAGACTGAATAAGGTGCCCGCCCATCAACGGTAATGTTCCACCCATAAGAAACGCCGGCGGAAACAGCACAAGCGCCGCTATAGCTATCTTGGCTCCAAGATCCAGGAGCGGTACATGGCCGAACGCGCCGTACACAAGCGGGTAAGCGGCGTGATAGAGGCCCAAGAGAGCAAAGTGGCCCAGCGCGGTTACCGAAACACCGATTTCAATCAAGCCGAACCATCGAAGCGCCTCGTCACCGTAGGGCGCCCGCGCTCCCCAAAACCACCCGCCGGTCGAGAGTCCGGCGAAGAAGATCGCTATCGTGAGCGCCGAAGCCTCGGCGGTGTTTCCGAACAGGAGGCCCAGTTGCCGGACCCATAGCACCTGATACACGAGCGCCGCAAAGCCGGACAGGAAGAACAGGAGCACCGCGAACACAAAACGTCCGCGGCGCTGTGGAACAAGCGAAGCCTCTTTCGGTTTCATCTTGGTGAGTAATACAAAATCATACCATTGCTGTCAAGCTGCCGATAATGATACTATGACTGCAACGCGAGACCGGAGGAAGCCATGAGCTCGAGCCGAACTCTACGGCGAGCGGCGGTAGTTGGAGCGCTCCTCTGTCTGCTCACCGCCGGCGCGCCGCTTTTCGCTCAGTCCGATGCCAACCCATTTACCGGCGGAGGATCCCGTGGCGACAGCGAGGCCCGGCCGCCGACCGAGCCGGCCCCGGACGCAACCGAACACGACCGTAGCTCCGAGGATGCAGTCGGCATCGAGGCGGAGCGCGGGCGGAGCATGGGCTCACGTCTCAGAGGTCTGTTTCCCGCATCG
>PUNW01000081.1 GCA_003552665.1 Spirochaetaceae bacterium
CGTGCCGACGAGACGACGTGCAGCGCGGGAAGGCGACGCTTGAACTCCTCCGAAACGTCGAGCGTGTCGGTCACGACCATGGTGTCGAGCAATCCGTTATCGTACAGCCAACACAGTCGATCGATCGCCGGCCCCGACAACACCGGGTGAATCACCGCGATGTGAATCTTGGCGACTTCGCGCTTTTTCAGCTCCTGCGCCAGGGTATAGATTGAGCCGCCGGTATCAATCATGTCGTCCACTATCCAAACCTCCTTGCCCTTGAGGGAGGAGTCGGTCAGGATCGTCGTGGACTCAACCGTGTTCGCCTTGTGATAGTCGCGCTGCTTGTGCGCGATCACCAAATGCGTGCCGAACGCCCGGGCGAACTTCTTGGCAATACCTTCACCACCGGCGTCTACCGAACAGAACAGCCATTGATTCTGCACGTAGTCGGTAAGCACCTCGGTGCTCCCGATGAAGTTATCGGCGATGTATTCCTGCAGCAGGGGAATCGCCGGAACATCGTCCATGGCGCAGACACGCGGATCGACAACGGTCTTGGACTTATCCGAGTGCAACTGATAGGTGATTATGTGATCCACCCCCAGGCTCGTGAGCGTCTTGTAATGGATCCAGAAGCCGACTGAGTTGCGGCGCGTAGTACGGTCGGAACGAGAGGCGCTGCAATAGGTTTCAAACAGCGTGATCCGTTGCGGCTGGGCCCGGCGGATTGAGTCGATGGAGTGGTACAACTCCATCTTGTTTTGCTCGACGCTCAGCCCCCGGCTGTTGCGCCCGGCCTGGGCGAACAGAAACACGTCCCGCCCGCGCACCGAGCTCTGCAGCTCAACCTCGACCTCGCCGTCGGCAAACTGCACCGGTCGAAGTTCCCCGACGTAGTTCTCGCGCCGATGCCGTGCATGGAAATCCGGGAATGTCTCAAGCTGATGGGCAACGCGAGCCGCGTAATCACGCATGGAGCGGGTGGACAGGAGCAGCAGGTGGCCTCGCATATCCTGCAGCATATCGAAAGTTCTATTGACCTGCAAGATATGCGCCCGATAGTATGCCCAAAGGCAAGCAGTGTGCAGATAGCGCCGGTTACATCTTGTAGAGGAACACATCAGCTGTGCATACCGCAGGTAATTCGCGCAGTTGTCGTTGCTACCACAATCCACCGGTCAGCGAGGAACCATAATGGCAAAGAAAGAGCAATTCAGCGCCCCAGGAAGCCAGGAAGAGCGAATTCGTGCGTTGGAGGCGGCCCGGCTGAACATCGAAAAGCAGTACGGCAAGGGCTCGTTGATGAAGATGAACGAGGGGCGGCAGATTCAGAACATCTCGGTGATTCCGAGCGGGTCCATCCTGCTTGATGAAGCGCTCGGCCTCGGAGGCTATCCCAAGGGGCGTATCGTCGAGATATACGGCCCGGAGTCTTCCGGCAAGACTACTCTTGCGCTGCACGCCATCGCCGAGGCGCAGAAGCAGGGCGGCATCGCGGCATTCATCGATGCCGAGCACGCGCTCGACCCGGTCTACGCCGGCCAGCTTGGCGTAAACATCGATGAACTCTGGGTTTCGCAACCGGACACCGGCGAACAGGCGCTGGAGATTGCCGAGTCGCTGGTTCGCTCCGGAGCGGTCGACGTGATCGTGATCGACTCAGTAGCAGCACTCACCCCGCAAGCCGAGATCGAGGGCGAAATGGGTGACTCGCACGTCGGCTTACAGGCGCGGCTCATGAGTCAGGCGCTGCGCAAGTTGACCGGCACGCTGCACAAGTCCGGAACCTGCATGATTTTCATAAACCAGATCAGAATGAAGATCGGCGTCATGTTCGGCAACCCTGAGACAACCACCGGCGGAAACGCGTTGAAGTTCTACTCGTCGGTACGGTGTGAGGTCCGCAGAATTGAGACGATCTCCAAGGGAGCGGACGAAGCGATCGGCAATCGTGTGCGGGTGAAAGTCGCGAAAAACAAGATTGCCCCGCCGTTTCGCAAGGTGGAGCTCGAGCTGATGTTCGGAACCGGTCTCTCGGCGTCCGGAAGCTTGCTCGATGCCGCGGTGAAGTACGGGCTCTTTCAGAAGAGCGGAAGCTGGTATTCCTACGGCGATGAGCGTATCGGACAGGGCCGTGACAACGTCAAGCAGTTCCTGGAAAGCAACCCTGAAATAGCAGCGAAGGTGGAAACCGAGCTGCGGCGGCTGATGTTCGCGCCACCGGAGGGCAACGGCGAAGAACGCTCCGGCGCCGTGAGTGCCTCTGCGACCGCGAGCGGCGCAGAAGCCGGCTCGTCGGCCGGCAAGAGCGCAAAAGCCGACGGCGGCGGTTCCGGCAGCACGACAAAAGCGCAGGCCGCGCCCGCAGGCGGTTCCGGCGGGGCGGGCGGCCGGGGCTCCGGTTCGGAGAGCGCGGTCGGCTCCGGTTCAACCGCTCGCTCGGGAGCGGCGCAGGAGAACGCCGCGCCGGTGAGCGAATCGGTCGCCGAATCGGCCGAGGATGAGCTGTTCTAGCTTCCCGAACGGCAGAAGCTTAAGAGTTGATGCATGCGCCCGACGCGGGTTTTCGTTGGACTGGGGAGTAATCTCGGCGATCGCCGCGCCGCGGTCGTTACCGCGTGGCGCGAGCTACAGGAGCTGTTCTTCGGTTCGCCCGAGCTCTCCCCGATCTATGAAAGCGAGCCTCAGTATGATCGCGAGCAGCCCCGCTTCCTGAACGCAGTCGCTGCGGGACACACCCGCCTCGGGCCGTTTGAGCTGCTCAATGAGCTGCACGCTATAGAGCGCCGTCTCGGGCGGCGGCGCGACCGCGAGCGGCCCAAAGGGCCGCGCCGTATCGATCTTGATCTGCTGCTATACCACGACTGGCTGGTGTACCATCCGCGGCTCGTGCTGCCGCA
>PUNW01000177.1 GCA_003552665.1 Spirochaetaceae bacterium
CGGGACGCCCGTTCGTAACCTGCCGGGTTACGCAGCTCTACCCTGCCGGCGTCTGCATCTACTTCTACCTTGCGTTCTACAGCAAAGGGGTGGAGGAGCCGGCCGAAGCGTTCGCCGAGCTCGAGCGCACCGCGCGAGACGAGATCCTGGACGCCGGCGGGTCGCTTTCGCATCACCACGGTGTCGGCAAGCTTCGGGCCCGTTTTCTCGACCGGATCCACTCTGATGCTTCCCTGACCGTGCTGCAGCGAGTCGAGGACGCTCTCGACCCCGGTAACGTCTTCGCACTCGCTAACCACCGGGTGAACAGGCGCCGAGCGACCACCGGCATCGGCGATGCCGTCGACACAGTGGACGCCGTCGATGCTGAACGGGCGTAGCGAAGCGGCTGTAGCGTAGAATGAACCCTATCCGTAAGACCGGCGGCAATCCGCACCTGCTGCTAACCGGAGCCACCGGGTTCCTCGGCAAGGTGGTGCTCGAGCAGGCGCTACGCCGAGATCCCGGCCTCACGGTCACGCTTTTTGTACGTCCGCGGGGTAAGCGTAGCGCGGCGACGAGGTTCCGGCATCTGAGCGCATCGCCCTGTTTCTCCCGCCTCCCGAATGGCTGGAGCAAGCAGGTCGACCTGGTTGAGGGAGACCTCTCACAACCGGGCGCCGGGCTCACCGCCGACGATCACAACACGCTCGTGTCGCAGGTTACGCATGTAGTCAACTGCGCCGCCTCGATTGATTTCGACCTGCCGATGAACGAGGCTCTCAGAGCGAATGTCGACAGCGCCCTGAACGTTATGGAACTTGCGCGCGCCTGCGTGGGTTTGCACTCGGTGGTTAACGTATCCACTGCGTACGTGACACCGCATAGAGTCAACGCCGCAATCGCCGAAGAGCCGGCGCCACTGACCGATTCGGCCTCGGAGCTCTACGACCGCATCCGTCGCGGGGGCTACGAGAGCGAACGACACCTTCTCGAACAGAACGCACTTCCGAACAGCTACACGCTAACCAAAGCGCTGTGCGAGCATCTGCTGATTGAGCGCTACGATGATCTGCCGCTTACGATCCTGAGGCCGAGCATAATCTCGGCTGCGCGCGCCGAACCGTTCCCCGGTTGGATAGACAGCGGCGCTGCCTTTGCCGCGTTTGTGTACCTCGTGGGAGCGGGCCACCTGCAGGAACTGATTGGGGATCCGCGCGCGAAGCTCGATATCGTACCCTGTGACGTCGTCGCCGCTCATATACTCGGGGAGCTCTTCGAACCGCCGGCGCCGCTTGAGCGGCCGCGCATTCGGCATTCCACCGCCGGGCTCGAGCAGTCGGCTACCATCGGGGAGGCAGCAACCGAGATCACCCGGTACTTTCACCACTACCCGGTCGACCGCCCGGCGCGGATTCGGTATCTGGGGCCCAACACGTATGCGCTCTCGCTCTCGCGCACGTTTCGCAACACGCTTGGACTACTCTCGATGCGCAGCTCGATGTTTCGACAGCGGACAAAGGAGAAGCGCCGGCAAGCGGATGAGATGAACGCACGCTTCCGCTACTTCGCGTTGAACAGTTTTGCGTTTCGATCGAGCTTGAACTGGCCCCCTCCGCCGTTAGACCCACGCGGATATATTCGCACCGTGTGCCGCGGAGTCTACCGGAATATGATGCGCCGCGACGAGCGCGCGCTGCTGGTGGCCGGCCGCCGCCACATGCGCGGGCAGTACCACTGGAGCGGGCTCGTCTCGCGATCGTCCGGCGGAACGAGGTTAGGTAACGGAGCCGGTTTTCGCGAGCTCGGCACCCAACTCAGCCTCTACCGCGTCCGGATGCGCCTCGCGCGTTGGGCGCACCGCGTTACGATCGACGAGCCGTCGCTGATGGATGCGCGGGCGCAAGCGCCTCCGGGCGCGTTGCTGATCATGCACCCGGTGGTAGCACACTCCATGAGCACTGCTGCTCTCCTAACTGCCTACGCCATCCTAACCAGAGCGAATATCGGGTTCGGGTCCGTCTGGGTGCTGTCCGAGGATCGTCTGCCGAAATCGCTGGGCTCGCAGCTTCCGCACGGGCCGGACCTTCCGGGCGCACATCGCCGGCCCTGGGTCATTGTCGCCAGAGACGATTGCAGAGAAACCCCTTCCGGTACGGTTCACGAGAATGCCGAACTGCTGAACCGTCGCCTGGCCGGCGGAGTGACGGTGACCCGCGTAGCGGTGAATCTTGCCACAGCGCCCGACGAGCACAACCTCACGCAGCAAGAGGATGCCTCGACCTTCCTGCTCGGCCGCGCAACCGGCTCCGGCGGCACACGGCTGCTGCGCCGAATAGCCCGGAGCCTGCCGCGGCACCACCGTCACGTACGATCCGCGCACTTGATTTTCCGCACACCTGCGGTGCCGACGCGAGAGTGAAACCCGGGCTGGGCCGGATTATCGTAGCAGAGAGAGCGCGATTGTAGCCGCTGCAGCCGCAATGAGCGCCGCCCAGTCCCGCGCGCGCATCCGGTACACAACCCGAAAGCTACGACCCGCTCTGCCGAAGCCCCGCGACTCCATCGCCTCGGCAAGTTGATCGGCCAGGCGGAAGCTCTGTACCAGCAGCGGAGCAAACAGCGCCGGGTAGTGAACCAGCGACCGAACTCCGCGGTCGAGCGGCAGCCCGCGGGCGCGCTGCGCGTCGAACACCTCGGCCGCGGTGCGCGAGAGCACCGGCACAAACTGCAACGCGGCCCGTACCACAAACGCCGCCTGATACGGCACCCCGCTCTGCACCAGCGCGTCCGAGAGATCTTCGGGGCGCGTAACCGCCATGAACGCGAAGAACACACTGGTGAGCGCCAACAGCCGTAGCGCCGCAGCCGAAGCCGTGCCCAAGTCGAACGCGTACAGCACGA
>PUNW01000179.1 GCA_003552665.1 Spirochaetaceae bacterium
AGCAGCATATTGATGATTCCGGTGATCGCCACCGCAACCAGAATCACCGCCGCCAGGCCGAACGCCGCTTCGGCGCGGCCTGTACCACCGAGCGCCGGCGCCAGCGCCGGGAACAGCAGAACCATCGACGAGCGCCTGAGAAGCGGTAATACGAGCGAATCGTTCAGTTGCATGCGGGGCTCCTCCCGTTGTTCACAAAGCATTGCTACCCAAACCTCGAGCAGTCAGCGAGCGGTTCGCCTGCGGTCAGCCTGCGGTCAGCCTGCGGTCAGCCGGATTCGGCCCCGGCAAGGTACCCGAGCGCCGCCCGAACCGCCTCGGCAACCGCCTCGACCGAAACAGTCGCCCCGGTGATGTTGTCGATATCCTCATCGATCTGAATGGGGTCCGCTTCGGATTTCCCGTGAAACTGTGAGAGAAACTCGTCCTCGGTCACGACGTCGCCGAGCCCCGGCGTCTCGTCATGATCGAGCACCTTGAGCCCGACGACTGCTCCGTCGGTATCGATGCCGACCAGCACCTCGATCGGTCCTCCGTAGCCCTCGCCCTCGGCTATCACGGCGCTGCCGATCTGGTCGCCGTTCCGGATTGCGCGATAGAACATGCGCTCCTCGTGCTCGAACGCGGTAAACTCGGTGGCGTCGGCGAAGATCCCTTCCAGCGCGCCGGCGAGCTCCGGCGCGACCTCCTCGAGATCAACCTCTTCGAAAGCGAGCATCGCGTGCCCGGCAGTCAACAGCGCCACGCAGGCGACGATCGTGATCGCGACCGCGAGCACCGAACCGGCCGCGCTGCCGGCGCGACTGTTCGTAGCCTTGTCTGCAGTCATAGCGGTTATGCCTCCCCCAGCGCCTTGCGTTTCAGAAAGCGGTCGAACAGGGGCGTGCAGGCGTTCATCAATAGAATGGCGTAGGTCACCCCTTCCGGATAGGCGCCCAGCTCGCGAATCAGCACCGTGCCGATACCACAGCCGATCCCGAACAGGATCTGCCCCGACTCGGAGATCGGTGAGGTGACCCAATCGGTCGCCATATACACCGCGGCGAGCATCAAGCCTCCCCCAAACAGATGAAGCGACACCTCGGCGCCGAACAGCACTGCCGTCACCGCGGTCGCCAGAATAAAGAACACCGGGATGCGCCATTCAATCCGACCGCGCGCGAGCAGGAACACGCCGCCGATCAGCAGCAGCGGGACCGAGGTTTCGCCGATGCTGCCGGGAACGGTGCCCACGAATACCTCCCAGGCGCCGAACTCATCGGCTACCAGCGGCGTAGCGGTTGTGGCTCCATCCACCGGGCTGACATAAGCGGTCATCAGGCCGGGCCAGACCGCAAGCATGATGGCGCGCCCCACCAGCGCCGGATTGAACAGGTTGCGTCCCAGTCCACCCTGCAGGATCTTGCCGAACAGGATTGCCGAGACTGCACCCGCGGCTGCGTATCCCGGCCCCAGCGTAGGCGGCAAGGTCAGAGCGAGCAGCAGCCCCGTCAAAGCGGCACTCCCGTCACCGATCAGTTCCCGGAAGCCCGCCAGCCGCCGCTCGGCCAGCGCTTCGGTGAGCACAGCGGCCGCCACCGCCGCCGCCACCACGGCGAGGGCCTCGAGTCCGAACAGATAGACCCCAAAGAGCGTGGCCGGCAGGAGCGCGACCATGACCTCGCTCATGATCTGCAGGGTGGTCTCCACCCTGATCTTCAGATGCGGAGCTCTGGTCGCGACGAGTTGCGATTGTTGCGCCATGGCACAGCTCCAGTAGTTACAGGAGTATACCCCATTATTGTGACGACAGCGACGAATCGTCAAGACGGTATCGATACACAAAACTGCAACTCATAATTATATGTTGCTATGCTCCGGTCTTTGCGCTACAATCGGAGTATATTGTGAAGCCACGCACAAAATGGATGGTGCTTTGAATAGAAACACAGTTCACCGGCTGGTACGGTATCTCCGTGTGCTCGAGCAGCTGAAGGCGCTCGGGTTTCTCAAAGTGTTCTCCAACAACCTGGGTGACGCAATCGGCGTCACGGCCGCCGTGGTCCGAAAAGACCTCGCCCAGATCGAGGCTGTCGGCAACAAGCGCGGAGGCTACAATATCGACCCGCTGATCGAGCGCATCAGCCGGCTGCTCGGCCGCGACAAACGCCAGTACGCTGTTTTGGTGGGATGCGGCCGCCTGGGGTCGGCTTTGTTGGACTATCCGGGCTTCGAGGCCGATAATATTGAGGTGTCGGCAGGGTTCGATCTCCGTCCCGAAGCGGTCAACCATAGCGGCTCGGTTCCGATCTACCCCGTCGACAAGCTCGAAGAATACCTGGAAGCCCACGATATCCCGGTCGGAATCCTGACCGTCCCTGATAACGCCGCGGCGGAAATTTTTGACCGTCTGGTCGCGGCGGGCATCGTCGGCGTGCTCAACTTCACGAGCCTGCAACTGAAACCCCGGCCGGGGACCGAAACCGACGAATCGGAACGCCGCTGCTTTGTCGAGAACATCAGCATCGGTCTCGAGCTTGCCAATCTGTTCTACTTGGTGCGCATGTATGCGAGTATGTGATCTGGTAACACCGCTGGAGGCCAAGGTTGTCGTCGCCGGAAGCTCGTTTGAGGACGGCGAAATAAACGGCGTGGTGGTGTCTGATCTCATGAGCGATGTTCTGGTGGTGGAAGAGGACGATTTTCTCCTGGTGAGCTCGCTCGCATCCGAACAGCTGATCCGTACCGCCGATATCGTCGGCGCTATCGCCGTCGTACTGGTCAACGGCAAAACTCCGCCCCAGAGCATGAGCACCCTGGCTGCATCGCTCGATCAGACGCTGCTCGGCACCGCCTACTCGAGCTTCCACACCTGCCGCATCCTGGCGGAGCTTCTGTTTCCG
>PUNW01000207.1 GCA_003552665.1 Spirochaetaceae bacterium
CGGCGCCGGCGGAGCAAGACCGCTGTCCTCCGTTCAGGCAATCGTGATCGTCGGGTCGAGGTATACGTCCTGAATCGCGTGCAGGAGCGCAGCGCCTTCGTCCATCGAGCGCTGGAAAGCCTTGCGACCGCTGATCAGCCCGGCTCCGCCGGCGCGCTTGTTGATCACAGCGGTCCGCACCGCCTCCGCGAGGTCGTTCTTGCCCGAGGCGCCGCCGGAGTTGATCAGGCTCGCGCGCCCCATGTAGCAGTTGGCCACCTGATAGCGGGTAAGGTCTATGGGGTTATCGCTCGTGAGCCCGGAATAGATGCGCTCGTCGAGCTTTCCGTAGCTGCTTCCGCCGGTGTTCAGGGCCTTGTAGCCGGCGTTCGTGTCCGGGAGCTTCTGCTTGATGATGTCGGCCTCGATCGTGACGCCGAGGTGGTTTGCCTGCCCGGTCAAGTCGGCGGCCGTGTGATAGTCGGTGCCGTTTACCTTGAACGCGTTGTTGCGCAGATAGCACCACAGCACGGTGGCCATGCCGAGCTCGTGCGCATAGGCGAATGCTTCGGCCACTTCGATGATCTGGCGGTTTGAGTCGTCGGACCCGAAATAGATCGTCGCCCCCACCGCGGCAGCCCCCATATTGTGCGCTTCGTCGATGGTGCCGAACATAATCTGGCGAAAATCATTCGGGTAGGTAAGCAGCTCATTATGGTTGATCTTCACCAGAAACGGGATCTTGTGGGCGTACTTGCGGGCGACCGCTCCGAGAACTCCGTAGGTAGAGGCAACGGCGTTGCACCCGCCTTCAATCGCAAGCCGCACGATACTCTCAGGGTCGAAATAGGCCGGGTTCTTGGCGAACGAGGCACCTGCCGAGTGCTCGATTCCCTGATCAACCGGCAGGATCGAGAGGTAGCCGGTCCCCGCGAGGCGTCCGTGACCGTAAATGCGTTCGAGATTCCCGAGCACGCGATTGTTGCGATCAGACTGGGCCCAGACGCGGTCAACATGATCAGGGTGCGGCAGATGCAGCTGCTCCTTCGGGATTGTCGCGCAGGTGTGATTCAGGAGCGCTTCGGCCTCCGGACCGAGTAGCTGCGCTATACTGCCGGCTTGTGTTTGGGTAGACAATGGTAGCCTCCTTGATACTGTCTCAGAATTGCGTTGTGTGGATTCCAGCGTCCGGAGCACAGGTGTAGATTAGGATCTGGAACTGCAAGGCGCCGTGTTCCGGCGTGCTGCCGCCCCCAGTATACGAAGAAAAAGGCGCGCCTGAAAAGGCGCGGCTTGCGGTCTTGCGGTCTTGCGGTCCGGCCGATCCCATCCGCTGCGCCCTCCCTGCTGTCAGGCAGTCCCAGCCTGTGATATCCTTAAAACTAGTGGAGAGAGTATCGACGATTGCGGCGTGGATAGCCGCCGAGATCGTTTTGACAATACACGTCCTTTACGTTGCGTTCGTGGTTCTCGGTCTGGTGGCCGTGGTCTGGGGTGCGGCCCGCGGCTGGGGTTGGGTGCGCAATCCTCTCTTCCGGTTGGTGCACCTCGGTGCGATCCTGGTGGTGGCGGTACAGGCGATTGTGGGAAAGCCCTGTCCGCTCACAATCTGGGAGCGTGATTTACGCGCCGCCGCCGGGCAGAACCCCACCGAGTTGGACTTCATTCCGCGCTTATTCCAGGCGGTGATCTTCTTTGAGTTCCCGCCCGAGTTCTTCCTGACGCTGTACCTCGGCTTCGCCGCGGTGGTGGCGCTCACGTTGCTGCTGGTGCCTCCGCGCCGGCGTTTGCGGATTCACGAGGATCCCCTGCAAATCGATTGACTGAGTGCTATGGTCATGAATATGCTTAGATGACGTCTGCTCAGGCGGTCGGCAAGGAGGATCTGGATGGGTGAATCGGGGTTTGGTGCAGGAACAGGGCGCCTCAGGGCGCGCCCGATGGTAGCGGGGGTGACGGCGGTGGCGCTCTTCTTTCTGGCCGCCTGTGCCTTGTTTGCCGGCTCCGGGGACGGCTCGGGTTCTCCGGCTGTAATCGAGCGTGAGCTCGAGGCGAGCATCGCAAGCGAAGAAACCGAGTTTCGCCTTGTCGAGGTCGTGTCCGGGCTTTCACGTCCCTGGGGGCTTGCGTTCCTCCCCGACGGCCGCGCGCTGGTGACCGAACGCGCCGGGAGTCTCTACCTGATTGACTTGGCTGCCGGGGAGGCATCGCGCGTGAGCGGGTTGCCGCCGGTTGCCGCCGGCGGACAGGGCGGGCTGCTCGACGTCGCAGTGGACCCCTCATACGACGACACCGGATGGCTGTACTTAACCTACTCGCAAGCCTACGACGGCGGTACCGGAACCACGCTCTCGCGGGCGCGACTGCAGGGCAGCTCGCTGACCGATCTCGAGGAGCTGTTCCGGATGCAGCCTCCCGGAAGTGGCGGCCGTCACTTCGGCTCGCGGATCGTGTTTCTGCCCGACGACACCATCGTGATCTCGATCGGCGACCGAGGCCGGCAGGACCGTGCACAGAACTTCCAGGATCATGCCGGCAGCCTGGTGCGCCTCAACCGTGACGGCAGCATTCCCCCCGACAACCCGTTTCTCGACGACCCTGACGTATTCGACGAGCTCTATACCGTCGGGAACCGCAATCCTCAGGGGCTCGTCCTGCATCCGGAGACCGGTGTGCTCTGGCAACACGAGCATGGTCCGCGCGGCGGAGACGAGCTCAACATCATCGAAGCCGGAAACAACTACGGCTGGCCGGAGATGTCGCAGGGCGTGGATTACCGCACCGGACAGCCGATCGGCCAGGGCACCGAGGCCCCCGGAATGACGCAGCCGATCGAGCACTGGACTCCGGCGATTGCTCCGTCGGGGATGGCGTTTTACTTCGGCGAGGGCTTCCCCGGCTGGCAGGGGAACCTGTTCATCGGCTCGCTCGTCGACAGGCATCTGTTACGTCTGGTGATCGAGGATGACCGGGTGATCCATCAGGAACGGCTGCTCGACGGAACGCTCGGGAGGGTGCGCGACGTGCGTCTCGGACCGGAGGGTTATCTGTATCTCCTGACCGATGAGTCTGATTCGGGAGTTTACCGGCTCGAACCGACGCAGTAGACGCAGTAGGCGTAGTAAGCGTAGCAGGCGCAACGGCCGCCGCTGCCCGGCGGGGGTTGTGCTTCTCGGCGTGTGCATTCGAAGGTGTCCGGAGCACGCCCCCCGGCAGCGCGCGGCGTGCTATACTGCCGGAATCGGTTGAGAACATAACCTGACTTGGGGGGCTCCTATGGAAACCAAGCAGAAGCGGCGACGCGAGCAGATGCTCCTGATTGTGCCGCTCGCGGTCGTTTTGATTCTGGCGCTGATGCGGATGATCCCGGCCTACCGGGATGCGGAGCTCGGCGCGTACGATATCATGCTGAACCTGCGATCCGAGGTTCCCGAGCGCGAGGAGATCCTGCTCCTCAATATCGACGACCTGGCGATCGCGCAGGTCGGGATGTGGCCGTGGAGTCGCCACATCATGGCCGACGGGCTGCTGTTGCTGTCGGAGCTCGGAAGCGGCCAGGTGGTGCTCGATATCGAGTATGTGGACCGCAGCCCCATGGGCGTAGATGCCGAGATGCTCGAACAGGAGATCCCGTCGCAGTTCCGCGCGGAGTTCGGCGAGCTTTCGGGACAGATTCGTGCCTTCTTCGGGGCGCTTTCGGCCGGGCAGATCCCGCTCGAGGAAGCCGGCGACTTCATCGAAGACCTCGACGGGCTGACTGCGCAGAAACGCGACCGCCTGTTGGACCTGGTAGGGGAGATCGCGCGCGACAACGATGAGTATCTCGGCCGCGCGGCGGCGGCAGCCGGTAACGTCTACGCGACGATCAACATGCTGCCGGATGAGATCGGGCTGCTCGCGGTCGGCGAGGAGTTGCGGGAATACACGCGCGACAACATTCCGGTCACCGCACTGTCGAATCCCGAGCAGCGCTACCGCAACCTGCGCCGGGCCGGCGACATTCAGCCCACGATCCATCCGGTGCTGAGCGGCATGCAGGGCGCTGGGTTTCCCAATGTCGTGGTTGACCCTGACGGCGTGCGCCGCAGACTGGACCTCGTAATCGAGTACGAAGGCCGCTACTATCCTCAGCTCGCGTTTCGTCCCACCTACGACCGCCTCGGCCGGCCTGAGATAGAGATGCGGAACGACGAGCTCATCTTGCGTGATCCCGAGCTCGACGGCGAGTCAATCGGCGACATCCGGATCCCGATCAGTCCCGACGGCCGCGTGCTGATCAACTGGCCGCAGAAGGGGTTCAACGATAAGTTCCGGCATTTTTCGTTCAACAACCTGGTCCTGCACGAGCGCTACGAAAGCAACCTGTTGTCGAACATCGAGATGATCGATGGGGCTGGGTATCTCAACTATCACGACGGTGAGTATCCCATCATGCAGCTCGTGCGTGGAGCCGAACAGCTGCGCGAGCGGCTGCTGGAGTCCCCCGACGAGACCATCCGCTCCGAGTATGCACAGGTGCGCGACACGCTGTTCGGCGAAATCGGGGTGTTTCTGGACGGGCGCGCCGAAGAGCGCCTGCGCGAGGATATCTCCGCCGCGCTGGAGTCCGGACAACTGAGCGAAGCCCAGGCAGCCGAATACGAAGAGATTCTCGCCGAGCTTCGCGAAGTCTTTAGCGTGCTCGAGCGCGACCACTCGCGCCTCGTGGAGGTCCGCGAGCGCACTCGCGAGGCGGTGCAGGACGCGATGATCTTCATCGGACACACCGGTATCTCGACCACGGATATCGGCGTTAATCCGTTCGAAGAGCAGTACATGAACGTCGGTACCCATGCTTCGTTCGCGAACACCATTCTGCAGCGCGAATTTCTGCGCGAGCTGCCCTGGTGGACCGGGCTGCTCCTTGGGCTTGCAGCAGCGCTGATCGTGACCCTGGTCTCGCGCCCGCTTTCGCCGCGCGGCTCGATTGCGGTCGGCTTCGGTGGGCTCATAGTGACTGCCGCAATCGTCATCGGAGCTTTCGTGCTGCAGGACATCTATATTCCGCTGGTAACGCCGAGCTTTGCGGTGTTCTTCACCTTCCTGGTGGTTTCCTTGATCAAGTTCGTGCGCACCGAGTCGGAGAAGAGTTTCCTGCGCAACGCGTTTTCGCGGTATCTCTCGGCCGATGTCATCAGCCAGCTGATCGAAGACCCCGAGCGCCTTACGCTCGGCGGAGAGAAGAAAGAGCTTTCGGCGATCTTCACCGACGTGAAGGGCTTCTCGACGATCTCGGAGACGATGGACCCGAGCGACCTCGTTCGGCTCCTAAACCGCTACCTCAGCGAGATGAGCGATATCATTCTCGACCTGCGCGGAACGATCGACAAGTACGAAGGCGATGCGATTATCGCCTTCTTCGGGGCGCCGCTTGATTTCGCCGATCACGCCGAGAGCGCCTGCCTGGCGACGGTGCGGATGAAGAAGGCCGAGGTACGCCTGAACCGGGAGTTCGTCGAGCAGGGGCTCTCGCCTACTCCGCTGTATACGCGCATCGGCATCAACACCGGTGAGATGGTCGTCGGGAACATGGGAACGCCCAAGAAGATGGACTACACCATCATGGGCAACGCTGTGAACCTTGCGGCGCGCCTCGAGGGCGTGAATAAGCAGTACGGGACCTGGTCGCTCATCAGCGAAGCGACCCACGACGCTGCCGGAAACGGCTTTCTCACCCGTAAGCTCGATCGCGTGCGCGTGGTGGGCATTAACCAACCGGTGCGGCTGTACGAGCTGATCGATGAGCTCGCCGAGGCAGGCGAGACGCAGCGAGAGCTCGTGGAGGTCTTCCACAGCGGGCTTGAGCGCTTCGAACAGCGCGACTGGCCGGGTTGCCGGCGGTACATGAAGCAGGTGCTTAAGATCGATCCGGACGACGGTCCGGCGAAGGTCTTTCTCGAGCGCGTGAAGAAGTACGAGAGCTCGCCTCCGGCCGAAAACTGGGACGGGGTGTTCAGCCTGACGGCGAAATAGGGTAGCCTGAGGCCGCAATGCCACTGTACTGCTCGTTCGTCGGCTGGTCGGGATCGGGAAAGACAACGCTGTTACGCACGGTTATCAGCGGGCTGGCTGCCGACGGCCTGCAGGTTGCCGCGATAAAGGCGACGCATCACGACGTGCGTCTTGATACGCCGGGCAAGGATTCGCACTGCTTTGCCGAGTCAGGCGCACAGCCGGTGGCGATTGCAGCCGCCGGCGAGACAACCGTCTTTCTGCCGAGCGACGAGCGGACCGAGGACCGGCTGAGACGCCTGCTCGAGGACGCCGAGATCGTAATCGGTGAGAGCCGCACCTTCTCGGAAGGTCTGCGCTTTGAGGTGGCTTCCGGGGTCGGGCGTCTCGAAGGGCTGAAACAGCCCCTACACGAGCTTGACGCGCTCGTGAGCGACGAGCCGGAGCTCACACGGGCCGCGCGCGAGGCCGGTCTGGCCGTGTTCGGCCGCAGTCAGGGCGCTGAGGTTGCCGCCTTCATCCGGAAGCATTATGAAGCGTTCACTCGCTCGGCCGGTAGCGGATTCGGGGTGTGAACTGCATGCGGCGTGCCTCAGGGTCGGCGCGCAGGATCGTGATGTACGACTCGGTTTGGGCCGGAACGCGCAGATCGAGCGGAAGGGCTCGGGTCGCTTCGAAGCCCTGTTTGTTAATCGAAACCTCAACGTCCATGTCACGGTCGTATCCGTTGGCGATGAACAGCACGTAGGTATGGTCCACCTGCTCGGTTCTGATCTCGATTGAGTTCGTCCGGGAGACCTCGGCAGCGTGGTCGGTGAAGTCGTCGTCCGTCAGGTCATCTCCGAACACCACCTCGAACTCCTCCCGGCCGGGGTGGGCGGCGTAGTAGAACCTGTTTTCCTCGATCGTGATTGTCTCGCCGGTATGGTCGCGAAACCGGGTCGGAATCGACTGCATGGTTCCGTCTTTCTGCGGTACGCGCACATCGAAGTGTAGGTGCGGCCCGGAGGACCGGCCGGTGTTGCCGCTGTAACCGATATGCTGACCGGCCTCCACCCGATCACCGGGCTCCACGACGGCGCCGTTATGGTCGAGGTGCACGTAGTTTCCATAACTGCCGTCGTCGTGCTGCACGAGGATATAGTTGGCCCGGCCTTCGTAGCGTGGACTCGGGCCGCCGACGGTGGAGTCCTGTTTGACCTCAACCACCCTGCCGCCGCGCGCCGCGCGTACCGGGGTGCCGATCTCCATGTCGAAATCAAGCGCGTACTTGTTTTCCCCGTAATGGGTGAACTCGCCGTGGTAGCCCTGGGTTACGCGATACTTGCGCCCATGCTCGAACGGAAGCAGATAGACGTGGTCATCGTCGTGCTCGACTTCACGCGGATCGCCGCGCGCATAGCTGTACGAGATGCTGTAACCGCGCCGGCCCGAGCGCTCGGTTGGCTCGAGCGTGAACAGGTGCTTGCCCTCGACTCCCGGCTCGATCAACGCCCGATACGGCAGCTCGACATCGGCCCTCAGATTGACGAGGTTCTCGAACTCCAGGTTCAGCCACACCGGTATGGTGTGGTCGCTGTCGATGTAGAACTCAAACGCTCCGTCGGCGTTCTCTTCGCTGTATACCTTAACCAGATCGAGTCCTGCCGCCGGCGCAGCGGCGAGGAGCACCAGGACCAAAACGAACACGACCGCCGCCGGGCGGCCGGGCGGTTGAAACTGCAATCGATTACTCACCGGCTATTTCACTCCTGTACCCGACAAAAATAACACTGTTCTATGCAGCCTTTCCACCGCCGGTGATATGCGCGGCCCGGGGCCCGGGGTCTGCCTTGCGCCCGCCGCGCCCGATTGTAGCAGCCCGTGCGTCGGTGCTACTATGGGCAGCGCGCCCCACACGGCGCTCCACATAACACGGCAAGCGAGGAACAGCGGTGGCACGAGCAGTCATACCTGAAGCGGAAGGGATCCTCGACAAGCCTTTCCAGGTGCTGGATAAAGGCTTCGTGAGGTTGGTCGATTATATGGGTGGTGACGAGCGCATCGTGCAGTCGGCGCGGGTCTCGTACGGGAAAGGTACCAAGAGCTTTCGGGAGGACCGCGGGCTGATCCGCTACCTGATGCGCAATCGCCACAGTTCTCCGTTTGAGCAGGTGGTGCTCACATTTCACGCGAAGATGCCGGTTTTCGTGGCGCGGCAATGGGTGCGTCATCGTACCGCGCGGCTTAATGAGATCTCCGGGCGTTACAGCGTGATGCAGGACGAGTTCTATCTGCCGGACCCGCAACAGGTTTCCTATCAAAGCAGCAGTAACCGCCAGGGTCGCGGAGAGACGCTCCCCGAGGCCGAAGCGCAGCGCATCATAGAGTCGATGCGCCGCCGGCAGCAGGAGGCCTATGCCGCCTACGAGGAGCTGCTCGATGCCGGGGTCGCACGCGAACTCAGCCGTGTCAATTTGCCGCTTTCCATGTATACTGAGTGGTACTGGCAAATAGACCTCAACAACCTGTTCCATTTCCTGGATCTGCGGCTGGATCCCCATGCGCAGTACGAAATCAGAAAGTACGCTGAGGTAATGTTTGAGGCGGCGAAAGCTGTGTGTCCGCTTGCCTGCGAAGCCTTTGAGGACTTCGTGTTGCATGCGGAGACCTTTTCGCGCCAGGAGAGCGCCGCGCTGCGTATGCTCGCGGCGGAGTTGGGGGCCGACCGTCTCGAGGCTGCCGCACGCGAGGCGGGCCTGAACGAGCGCGAGCGTGAGCGGTTCGGCGCCAAGTTGATGCAATAGAAGACGTATCCCCGGCGAGTCCGGCGGTTACCAATAACAGGAGGCGAATATGAGCGACGGTACCGAAGCAGCTGCTAATCAGTACCTTACTTTTACGCTCGATGAGGAGCAGTATGCGGTCGAGGTGAGCAGAGTCATGGAGGTGCTGGAGTATACCACCATCACCAAGGTTCCCCGCACGCTCGAGTTCATGCGTGGAGTGATCAATGTGCGCGGCAGCGTGATTCCGGTGGTGGATCTGCGGCTGAAGTTCGAGATGAGCGCCACCGAGAAGACAATCGACACCTCGATCATCGTGATGGAGGTCGAGATCGGCGGCGAACGGGTGACTCTGGGTTGCCTCGCGGACTCGGTACAGGAGGTGATCTCGCTCGATGCTTCGCAGATCGAGCCTGCCCCTCAGATCGGAACCAAGATCAACACCCGGTTCGTAAAAGGAATCGGGAAACAGAACGACCGCTTCATCATTATCCTCGATATTGACAAGGTATTCAGCGAGGAAGAGATCGCCGCGGTCGCGAGCGACCAGGCGGCGCACGCCGGCCGTTCGTCGGAGTGAAAGACTGCGGCGCAGTGACGGACTGCGGTCGGGGCCCCGCAAAGAGCGTGGGGTCCCGGCGAAACCGCAGGCAGCGTGCAGGTAAAAAAGTAGGAACCGTTTTCTATGCCGTCTTCCGAAACCGATCGTAGAGAGTACGAACCAGCCCTTGAGCTGGGTGGGCAGCGCATCGAGCTTCGCCTTCATCCGAACGGGACGCTGGAGTTCTTTGCCGCGCGCGGTCGTAGCCGCCGGCGTATTCGTTCGTTCGCGGTACCGGAACCTGAAGCCTATCTGCCGTTGCGTGTCCGGTTCGCTAACGGTACCTACCGGATCGAGCCGGAGGGCTCACCGGCTTCCCCTGTGGTCGTCTGTGACGCCGAGAGCGCGGCGGTGCGCGTCGAGGACGGTGCCGGCACGCCGGTGCTCGAGTTCCTGGCGCCGCTGCTTCGCCGCGCGCTGGTGCCCCGCGACGACGGCGCCGCGGGCGGCGCAGATGGTGCGGACGCCGAACGCAGCCCTGCGGCACGGGCAGTTGAGCACCGCCGCGCCGTGCGGCGAGACGGACTCACGCTCCGGGTCAAAAGCAGTGAAGACGCATGCTTTTACGGGCTCGGTGAGCGTATCGGTGCGCTCGACAAGCGCGGGCGCACCTACCAGATGTGGAACTCCGACGAGCCGTTTCAGCGCGGGATCACCGACCCCTTGTATCAGTCGATTCCGTTTCTGCTGCACGCACGCGACGAACGTTGTGACGGTATCTTGGTCGACTTCACCGGACGCTCATGGTTCGACGTAGCCGACAGCGATCCTGCTTCGGTCTCGATCACTGTCGAGGACGATGCGGTGTCGTTCTTCGTGATCCCCGGGCCGGAGATGGCTTCTGCCGTGCAACGCTACTGCGCGCTGACCGGGAAGATACCGCTCCCTCCACTGTGGGCGCTCGGGTACCATCAGTCCCGCTACAGCTACTACCCTGATCGGCGTCTGCTCGAGGTTGCGCGCGAGTTTCGCCGTCGGAGAATACCGTGCGACGCGCTCTACCTGGACATCCACTACATGGACGGTTATCGGGTCTTCACCTGGGACCCGACTCGGTTTCCGGACCCCGAGGGCACACTGGAAGCGTTGCGGGAGATGGGGCTGCGCACGGTCACGATCGTCGATCCGGGTGTAAAGGTCGACAGCGAATACGAGACATTCACGGAAGGTATGAGACAGGACGTGTTCGCCCGCCGCGCCGACGGTTCAGTCTATCGCGGCGCGGTCTGGCCCGGCGAGGCTGCGTTCCCGGACTTCACCCGCTACGAGGTGCGCCGGTTCTGGGCCGACCGGCACGCGGCCCTGCTGGGGCGCGGAGTCGACGGTATCTGGAACGATATGAACGAGCCGGCCGACTTCACCGGCGATTTCTTCGACCGCACCCGCTTCACGCCGCCGGAGGATGTGGTCCTCGACGGCGACGGACGCCCGCGGTCAATCGACCATTATCACAACGTCTACGGGAACCTGATGTGCCGCGCCACCGCCGATGCATTTGCGCGCTTCAAGCCCGAACAGCGTCCGTTCATTCTGACACGTGCGGGCTATTGCGGCGTTCAGCGCATTGCCGCGGTCTGGACGGGTGACAACGACAGCAGCTGGGACCATCTGGCGGTTTCGATTCCAATGCTCCTGAACATGGGACTCTCGGGCATAGCGCTCGTGGGTGCCGATGTGGGCGGCTTCCAGGGCAACGCCGAGCCGGAGCTGGTTGCGCGCTGGATGCAGGCCGCCTGCCTGACACCGTTCATGCGGGGGCATACCGCGGTCGGTACCAAGGACCACGAGCCGTGGGCCTTCGGCCCGCGCGTGGAGCGCATCGCGCGCGAGGCAATCCGGCTCCGCTACAGTTTGCTGCCATATCTCTACGCCGCGGTGGTGGACTCGCACCGCACCGGCGTGCCGGTGATGCGTCCGCTGATCCTGGAGTACGCGCAGGATGCGCGCTGCCGCCGCCTGTGGGACCAGTTTCTCTGCGGTGACGCGCTGCTCGTGGCCCCGGTCCTGCAACCGGCTCAGGAGCGGCGGCTGGTCTACCTGCCCGAGGGCGCCTGGTACCGCCTGGAGAGCGATCAGCGGCACGCCGGCCCGGGAGATACCATCGTCGAGACGCCCCTCGAATGCCTGCCGGTCTTTGCACGAGCCGGGGCGGTCCTCGCCCGCCGCAGCGTACCGCAGTCCACGGCGGAGCCGGTCGGGGAGGTGCTCGACCTGCAGCTCTACGCCGGGTTGCCCGGTACCGAGTCACGGACCACGGTCTTCGATGACGACGGGCTGACCTACGCGCACTATGACGGCGCCTATCGCGAGACCGTCCTCGAGACGAGAAGCGAAGAGCGCGCAGTCGTGCTGCGGATCACGCCGGTCCGCACGGGGTTCGAGCCTGAGTACCGCTCATACCGCGTGCTGCTGTACGGGATCACGCCCGGGGCGCAGGCGGCGGGGGTGCGAGCTGAGCTTCGTGCCGGTTCTGTATCCGAAACCGATGACGAGGCCGGCGGGGCTGAGGCCGGCGGGTGGAATGCGAGCGAGAACCCCGCCCGCGCGCTCGAGGTCCGCGGCAGCGCAGAGCGCCCGCATGTGTTCGTACCGGTGGCGGACGGCGTCCAGGAGCTGCGGCTGTCGTGGTGATCCGGTCCCATGTTCGTTGCGGTACCTGCTTGAGTACGCGGCCGAGATAGACTACGATAGAGAGCAGGTGATGCAGGAATCGCTACAAAAACGACTAGCCGTACTCATTGATGCCGATAACGCGCAACCTTCGATTGTCGACGGCTTGCTCGAGGAAATCGCCAAGTACGGCGTGGCAAGCGTCAAACGAATCTACGGCGACTGGACCAGCCCCAACCTCCGCGGATGGAAAGAGGTGCTGGTGGAGCACGCAATCCAGCCGATTCAGCAGTTCAGCTATACGACCGGGAAGAACTCAACCGACAGTGCAATGATCATCGACGCGATGGACCTTCTTTACACCAACAAGATGGATGGGTTCTGCATCGTCTCGAGCGATTCCGACTTCACACGCCTGTCGGCGCGGATTCGCGAAGCCGGTCTGACCGTGTACGGGTTCGGGCAGGAGAAGACCCCGAAGTCATTCGTCGGAGCCTGCGACAAGTTTATCTACACTGAGATTCTTCGCAAGAAGTCCAAGGACGATGCCGGTGACGGCGATTCGACGCCGGCCAAGAAACCGAAAGCGACTGAGTTGCGGCGAGATTCGAGGCTTGTGAACCTGCTGCGAAACGCGACCGAGGACTCGGCCGACGAGGACGGATGGGCTCATCTCGCCGAGGTCGGTCAGAATATCGCCAACAAGAGCTCGGAGTTCGACCCTCGCAATTACGGCTACCGGAAGCTCGGTGAGCTGGTGCGAGCGGTGGGACTGTTCGAAGTGAGCGAACGCGCAAACGAAAACGCGCCGGGCAAATCAATCTATATCCGCGATAAACGGCGCAAGTAACGGTGCGGAACAATGCAACTCAAACCCTTCGATTACGTCGCGGTGGTGATCGCGGTGGCGGTCGTAGGCGGCTTCGTGGTGATGGCATACGGGAGCACCGAGGCCGGCAGCCAGATCCGCATCCAGGGCGAAGATCGGGATTACATATACGAGCTGGCGACCGACCGCGAGGTCGAGATTCCCGGCCCTCTCGGTAATACGCTGATCGAGATTCGCGACGGCGAGGTGCGGGTGGTTTCCTCGCCCTGCCGTGACGATATCTGCGTGGCGGCAGGCTGGGTCTC
>PUNW01000365.1 GCA_003552665.1 Spirochaetaceae bacterium
CAGAAGCCTTGCCAACTGTACGCCCCGTGTCCGCCGAGATAGTGAAGGGAGCCCGCCGGGGCGTTCATCCCCTCCTGGATATCGAGCTGGTAGCCCCATTTGTTGCCGGTAAGCTGCCAGTTGGTGAGCTCGCCGATCTGGTTCGATGTCATCATCTCAACCGATGCCCGGCTCAGCACACGCGCAAACGATGAACGCCGGCACGGAGAGAAAAGCGGTCGGCATCGCTTAAGTACTCATACGCTATTCACGGCGGCGCTGCAGCCGCTGGTGAAGTGCCTGCGGGCTCAGCCCTATGCTACGGGCCACAACGCTGACCTTGTCGCCGCTGCGTCTGAGCGCTTCCCTAGAGAATCGGTAGCGTCGTTGGGAACCGCACCTCGCCGTCGGAACCGGGGAGTAGACGAGCATTGCCGCGCTATTCGGTCTGCTCACCCAGTGGCCCCAAACAGTTCCTTGGCGTGGCACATACCGATGGTCTCGATTACGCCGGGGAGCAGCTTATCGGCCGTGCCTCAGAAGATTCGGCACTCTCCGAACTAAGATGTCGTGCACCCGCTTTTGCTCCACGAGCTGCAATTAAGGTGCTATAATTGTTAGTGACGCCACCTGCAAGTGTCGCCCGGCAGAAAGCGGAGGAAACCGATGAAACCGCGCGACGGCTTCGGCCTCCATATAGAGTTCGCTCACGATATGCTCGCATTCAGCTCGGATCTCTGCCCCGCCGGGCTGGGTGAGCGGCAGATCAACTTTCGGTTGCCCGAAGAGATAGGCGACGGCGCGATAGAGGTGACCCAGCTCGGTGCAGGCGTAAGCTACGGAACTTGGATCTGTAACGACGCACGAGAGCAAACCAAGATGCGCGCCGAGCATCCGTTTCGGTATGCTTCGTTCCCATTCCAGTTGCTACCTGAGCCGGTTGAAGTCGGCATCGAGAGGATAAAACAGACGATTATGCTCCCTCGCTGCGATTCCTACATTCTCGGCCCCTCGGTCGTCGGAACGCAAACCATCCGTCCGGGTGTCCCGATTCGCCAGCTCTGCCTATTTCTCGATGATAATACGATAGACTCCTGCTTCAAGGACCGCCGACAGGCGCTTCCGGCCGCCGTCAAGCGCGCGTTTACTCACCCCGACAACGAGCCCTTCTACCTGCGTGGGCAGGCAACCACCGCGATGGGCCTGGCGCTACGTCAGATGCTGACTTGCAGCCTACGCGGAGGGCTTGCGCGTATGTACCTCGAGGCAAAGGTGCTCGAGATTGCGGCGCTGCGGCTCGCGCAGCTCTCAGACGAAGCAAATACACCCAAACATCCCACTCTGATGCGGAGCGATATCGACCTGCTCGAAGACGCGCGTGCTATGCTGCTTGAGCGCTACGCCGATCCGCCCACCCTTACCGAGCTTTCTCAGGCGGTGGGAATAAACCGGACCAAGCTCAAGGCCGGATTCAAAGACCGTTTCGGGACCACCGTCTTCGGCTTTATCCGGTCGCAGCGCATGCAGCGCGCGCTACTGCTGCTTTCCGACGGCGAGTGCAACGTGGGTGAGGCGGCCGCGAGGATATCAGAGAGTTCGACGAGCCGAGCTCGCCGCTTAGCACGAGCCCGAAATAGCGGGTGGTTCGCGCGACCCTTCGTTGCGATACACACAAGGGCACCCGCATTCGCCCCTCTCTTCGACGCAGGCTGTGCCCGAGCGTGACCCCACCCGTGCGACCGACCCCTCCATCGTACTCCCGCCACGCCCCGCGTTAGTCCCGTTGGTCCCGTTGGTCCCGTTGGTCCCGTTGGTCCCGTAGTATCTTGAAAAATTGTACCGAATGTGGTACATATGTACACATACTTGGCCATAAAGGAGGAGGCATGGCGAAGGAGACCACCTTACACGTAAAGGTAGACTCTGCGACTAACGAGCAGCTGTCCCGCCTCGCCAAGGCACGAGGTACCAGCAAGGGCCGGCTTGTTCGCGATGCGATCGCGGCGTGCTATCACGTGCCGATCGAAGAGCTGCCCGTCCAGCAACGCCGGGCACTGGCGGCGTTTGAGGGCGGGTTCATCAGCATCGGCAAACTGGCCGAGTGGCTCGGCCTGCACGTACTGGAGACAAGGCGCTGGCTTTCCGAACACGGTATCGATCAGGGTTCCGCAACCTCGGCCGACGATCATCGGCATGCCTGACAGGCTACCCGATCGCTTCTTTGATACGGTCACGCTCTCGAACTTCGCCTTGTCAGGCGCTTTCGATCTACTCCTGAACCGATACGGTCGCTCCTTGCGTGTGACCGAGCAGGTTCGCGCCGAGCTCGCAGCCGGTCGCATCCGCGGATACTCCGAGCTCGCGGTGGTGGAGCGAGCAATAGCCTCAGGCTTTATCATCCCCGTCGAACCAATGACGACGCCGGAAAGCGAGCTCTTCGCCGAGCTCCTTACCACCCTCGGTTACGGCGAAGCGTCCTGTCTTGCACTCGCTTTCCATCGCGGCGGAATCGTCGCTACAGACGACCGAACTGCCCGCAGCTGCTGCGCCGAACGGAATACTCCGGTTACCGGCTCCATCGGGATTCTGAAGGCGCTCTGCATCGATCGCGCAATCAGGTCGGAAGATGCCGACGCGATACTCGCGCGTATGGTCGATACCGGATTTTACTCTCCCGTGCGCCGGATCACAGACCTTTTGTAGGCCGTCCGCGTTGGGGCGGGGCGGCGTAGAAGTATGGCCGGTGGAGGAGTTTCTGTCAGCGCTGTGGGTCGGCGAGTTTGGGTGAATCCGGGCCTGGATCAGTCCGGTCTACCTCGTTTTCGTGCTCGGGTTTCAGTCTTCGGCGGATGGCCCCCACGCTTCCTTGATGAGCAACGAATTGACGC
>PUNW01000255.1 GCA_003552665.1 Spirochaetaceae bacterium
ACTGGCAAGGCCTGGAGGAATACGGGGCCATTGCATCAATAAACACAGATGGCTTTATGGTAATCACCTCTGATAGTGAAGGTGAGGGATCAACTGTTGCCGTGTCCGGTGATGATGCAGCTTTGCTGTTCGGCGGGCCGACCTATTTTGAAGGGATAGCCCAGGCAGCGGAATACCAAGGCAATATAGTAATAACTGAGAATTACATAAATCACCTTGTTTCTGAAACTACTCAAGTGCAATTTAATTTAACAAAAGGCGATGGGACAAATGAGGTTACACAGAATGTAGACATTACTTTTGGATCAGAAGCAGACCAAATTGATAGTATGCAGGCGTTAATCGATGAACTTGATAATCAGCTAGGTGATTCTCTAACTGCTGCATACGATGAAGAAGATAGAATTATTATCAGTGGTGAAACGTATAATGGTGACGCTGATATTGGAATCGTTATGGGCGATATAGATGGAACTGATCAGCTTTTATTCGGTGCAGGACCCGTTACTAGCACTGGTGATAGCACAGATAACCCATCTACAATCACCACTTCCCAGTTTTTTGACGATGATTATGTAGAACAGCTCGTTTCAGATGGTATAACGGAAATTTCTTTTGATATTAGTGGTGGAGGTTTATCGGAAGCAGTGGAGGTGACGATTGATCTAGCCAATTTAACAGATAACACAGTAAGTGCACTTGAAAACTTAATATCTGATGCCCTTGATGATACTGATGTTTCAGTATCGGTAGTAGACGATCACTTTTTTGAGTTTGAAGTTGACAATAGCGACCAGCCACTGAATCTTGGTGGTGCCGATGGCTGGTTCTTTGGGATGGGAGCACAGCCTATACCCAATGAAAGCTCATATGCCGGTGCTTTAGGCACTATTGCGCTGACGAGTTCTGACATTGATAACATTACCGATACCTACGAACTAATTGTGAACGTTCACGATGATGACGATGTTACCACATTCACGCTAAGCCTTGATATGAGTAATTTTGAAAATCAAGATGATCTATTGGCTGCTATTAATGGTGATTTGGATGGTGATGCACTTGCGTCATTTACAACAGATGGCTACTTACAAATTGATGCAACCGAATATACTGTTGATCAGATTATAGTTGAAGGTGACAACGTAGCAGACCTTTTCGGCGGGCCGACCATAGTAGATGGTGAAGTTGGGGACCCAGAAGCCCCTGCACCGGAGGGAGATGAAAGCTTCCTCCTCGACCTGCGGGCCGCGGGCCTGACCGGTAACGGCGGGGTCTTTACCCTGTCCGACGGTGATAACAACGTGACTATTACCGGTGACGCCACGGCTGCCGATATCCGGGACGCCATGATCGAGCATCTGGACTACAGCGAAGGTGAAGTAAGCGTCACTGAAGGCGATGTTGATGGAACCTTCAATATCAGTTTCAGCGGCTTAGAGGATGCTTCCAACCTGGATCTGGTAGACAGCGACAACCTGGTTAAAACCGTGAATCTTTTAAACGCCGAGGGCGGAACCTTTACCCTGAGCTTCACTGGGTACGAATCTGTCCCAGCGGAAAACAACAATAACAATGACGGGGTAAACAACGACAACAATAATAATGGCGGAGTAAACAACGACACTGCTACCAACAATGATAACGAAGTAAATAATAATGAAGGCGTAAATGAAGCAAATGAAGATAACGGCTTCGAAAACATCACTGTTACCACTGCTGGTTGGGAAAAGAATTACCAAGAAGGCACGCCGGGTGAGTACTACTTCACCATAGACAATGCAGGCTTCAATGACGATGAGACGGTTACATTTAATGGAGAAGAATATGTATTCGATACAGACTTTAGCGGCAGTGATGTAAATGCAGTCGCAAAATCCCTGGCTAATGCCATTAATGATCGAGACGATCGCTTCATAGCCTGGGTTGATGCAGATAACTCTGATAGAGTAAACCTCAAGGAAGTTAACGGGCACATCGAAGGTGATGATCCAGATGCCCCAGTAGTTGATGAAGAAAGTAGCGCAAACATTGACCCTTTTATTGTAGTCGAAAATAGTTCTACCGGTGCCGTATCCGATGCTGAATTTGTCGATGATGTAATCGCAATCGATTCTGAAGGCCTCCACGATGACGCTCGTTCTGTTCGTATCGTCGGCAGTAACCTGCAGGAATCAGCACCTGCTGTGGGCCAAACCAGTTTTCGGGTGGGCGGCACTAACGGAGCCATTACCCCTTTCATTATTTCTGCCAGCAGTGTTGAGTATGATGGGTATGATGTTGTGTTAGAACATGATTCTGAAAATGACGGTAGTGTTGGTGTAGTCATTGATTCTGGCGGCAAGACGATCACGATCGAAGCAGGGGATAATGTCACTGCTCAACAAATCGAAGATAAATTAAATGAAGACTTAGATAACGACCCTTTCACCGTCAAAGGATCTGCTACCGGCAGTGATTTTGAAGATTTGGGTGATGCAGCTACTTTCACTCTTACAGGCGGAACCAGGTCCCTAACCGTAGAGATCCTTGATGACGATAACGAAGTTATTGCTACTGGGGATGCAGACTATGATGAAGCGGAAGAAAACTTCTCATACGACGAAAACGGTATCTCCTTCACCCTGAACTACGAAAACGCCCAGACATTAGTGTTTCAACAGGAACTGACGCCGGTTTCAGAAGAGGATCCAGCTCCTGAACCAACTCCCGATCCAACACCTGACCCAGTAGATCCAACTGATCTGGACGAGCTGGTCGCCCAGGATACCCTGGAAACAGCTGATATCCCCTTCGATGCCACAGCCGCAGAGGTGGAAGCAGCTCTGAGTGAAGCTGGAATTGACGTTCTGTCCGTCGAAC
>PUNW01000182.1 GCA_003552665.1 Spirochaetaceae bacterium
CTGAGATGGCGCGAGTAGTTCTCGATACCCGCGCAGTATCCCATCTCTTCCAGCATCTCGATGTCATACTCGGTGCGCGATTTCAGCCGTTGCGCATCCACGAGGCGGTTAGCGCGCACGAGTTCTTCATAGCGCTCATTGAGCTCGGCGCGGATCTTATCCAGCGCTGTACGGATCTGTTCCTCCGGCAACACGAAGTGTTTGGCCGGATACACTACCAGGAGCTCGAGCTCGTCCAGGGCCTCGCCGCTCACAGGGTCTATCTTGGTGATCCGTTCCGTCTCGTCCCAGTCCAGCTCAACCCGGTAGGCTTCCTCGAGATACGAAGGAAACACTTCAACTACGTCACCCTTGATCCGAAAGCATCCGCGCTTGAGGACTGCATCATTGCGCTCATATTGCAGTGCTACGAGCTTCCTGCGCACCTGAGTGAGATCCACCGGCTGTCCGAGATCAAACCGCACACGCATATCGCGATACATGTTCGGACTGCCCAGTCCATAGATACAGGACACGGTCGCCACGACGATCACGTCGCGGCGCTCGAGCAGACTCGTGGTCGCCGACAAACGCAGCCGGTCGATCTCTTCGTTGATCGATGCATCTTTTTCGATATACAGATCTCGCGCGGCAACGTAGGCCTCAGGCTGATAGTAGTCATAGTAAGAAACGAAATACTCGACTGCATTCTTCGGAAAAAACTCACAGAACTCCCGATACAGCTGCGCGGCGAGCGTCTTGTTATGCGAGAGCACGAGCGTGGGGCGCTGAACGCGCTCGATAATCTTCGCCATTGTGAATGTCTTGCCCGAACCGGTTACTCCCTTGAGCGTTTGAAACCGGTCGCCGGCAAGCAACCCTTCCGAGAGCGCGTCTATTGCCTGTTGTTGATCGCCGGCCGGTTCGTAGCCGGATACAACCTGAAACTTGCGTGCGGTATGCTGTCTGCTCATAGATAACAGTCGTGTCTATATGTTGTGAGTATAATTGTTTCACATGCCGTGTGCCAACACCGCTCATGACGGCCGGGTGATGACACCGCCCGCAGCCGCTCGAGTCAGCTTTCCGACGCCCCGGGCGAGTGCACTGTTTTTCTCGGGGCGGACAGAGCTCATTGCGCTCTGGTGAGCGTTTCCCAGTACTCTTCGCTCTCTCCGGCCCGGCGGTGCTGTACCGCTTCCAGGACATGGCTCGATGAGACCTCCTGGTCCTGTGCCAGATCAGCGATACTGCGCGCCAGTTTGAGAATCGTTTCGGCGGCCCGCGCCGAGAGCCGTAGAGAGCCCACCGCGCCCATGAAACTTCGCCGGCCCTCCCGGCTGAGATTGCAGTAACGCCGCACACCGGCGGCATCCAGCTCCGCGTTTCGCGTGAACACCGAGCCGCGGTACCGTTCGCTGGCCATATCAGCTGCGCGTTGTACGCGTGCGCGTACGTCCGCGCTGCTTTCCGCGTCTTCCGAGACGAGGCCCAACGAGGTGGGAATGCCGACCGGAACCCGAACCTCGATTCGATCCAGCAACGCGGCTCCCAGCTTCTTCCAGTAGCGATGCAGCTCCGCGTTGCTACAGTAACACTCGGTATCGTAGGTACCGAGCTTCCCGCAAGAACACAGGTTGGTAGCAAGCACCAGCTGAGTTCCGGCCGGATAACGATAGCGTCGATCCGCTCGCACGATTACGACCTCGCGGCGTTCCAGCGGCTCACGCAGCGCCTGCAACGTGTTCCGATCGAACTCCGGTGCTTCGTCCAGAAACAACACGCCGCGATGCGCCAGCGAGATTTCCCCGGGGAGCAGCGATCTGCCACCACCGATTATACCCTCACTTGAAGCGCTGTGGTGCGGGGCCCGAAACGGCCGGTTCGCGATCAAGCCTTCGGTATGGCCGAGCAGCCCGGCCAGGGAGTGAATCTGCGTAACCTCCACCGCCTCGCCATGCGTTATGCGCGGAAGAATGCTCGGCAGTCGCCACGCACTCATGGTCTTTCCGCCGCCTGGTGGGCCAAACAGCATTAGGCTGTGCCCCCCGGCTGCGGCTATCTCGAGCGCGCGCTTTGCCAGCGGCTGCCCGCGCAGATCACGCAGGTCATGGGCAAAGCTCGGCGTGTGCAGCTCGAGCGATGCAAACCGAGTCTGCGGCTCCGGCTGTAGCGCGGCTGCGGTCAGCCGATGGAGTGCCGCCTGCAACTCTGTCAGTGAGCCGACGCCGACAACCGCCGTATGCCCTCCCAGTTGTGCCTCGTTCAGGTTGGCCTCCGGAACAAGGCACCGCGCAATTCCTTCAGCTGCAGCGCGCGAAACAGCCGCCAACACGCCGCGGACCGGCCGAACCGTGCCGTCCAGCTGCAGCTCACCGAGTATCAGCGTTGATTCCGAGTCCGGCAGGCTTACCTGTCGCGAGACCGCAAGCACCGCAACCGCGATCGGAAGGTCGAACGCCGCACCCGGTTTCCTAAGATCCGCAGGCGCGAGGTTCACGAGAATACGGTCGCACGGGTACTCGAATTGCGTGTTCTTGATCGCAACTTTCACTCTCTCGCGCGCTTCACGCACCGAGCTGTCAGGGAGCCCGACGATCTCGGTACCGGGTATGCCTCGGCGTATATCTACTTCCACAGTGACAAGGTTGCCTTCGAACCCGAATGGACAGAAGCCGAAAATTTGCATTGCCTCTCCTCATATGCTAGTCAACCGTGCTCGACGGCATAACGCATCGCTTGAGAGGCGCTTTTCTTTGACGAAATGACAGGTTCGATTAACTCACTGGTAACTCGTCCGTCTATACCTGTTTGAGGGAGCGTGTTGCTATCGCCTGCTGCACCAAAGTGTGACAGCGTTCGTTATAGTGATCGCCATCGTGTCCGCGCACCCAGGTCCATTGCGGACGCAATTGCTCATTCAGGTAGTCGAGCTGTTGCCATAACTCCCGGTTCTTGACACTCTTCCTGGCGGCAGTACGCCACCCGTTCCGGCGCCACCGCTGGATCCAATCAGTAATTCCGTTGCGGACGTACTGCGAGTCTGTGTGGACGTTCAGCTCCGCACCGACGCCGACCTCAGCCCGGCAATGCTCCAGAGCGGCTATCACTGCGGTCAGTTCCATTCGATTGTTCGTGGTTTGCGCGGCGGCTCCGTACCGTTCGGTGACCACCGAGGTCCCAACTACGACAAACGCCCACCCCCCCGGTCCGGGGTTACCGTGGCACCCGCCGTCAGTATAGATGTCAAGTCGTGTCATATGAAATACTTTATACCACGCGCGATCCCACACTGTCGTCTCGGGCCGCCGCCGCCGCGATTCCGAGATCCGCCCCGTTCACCAACTCCTGCAGACTCTCAACCGGCGTTCGGAGGCCCAGGAAAAAGTACGCCGGACGCTCTTTGAATTGAATCGGCAGGAACGCAAAGCGCCCGCGGAACGAAACACTATCACGCCCGAACACCTGCACCAACTCCGGATATTCCTCAAACGGCTTCTTCACCAGAACCGCCCGCCGGCCACGGCGTAACAGCTGCGAAATACGGCTGTCGTGCGGAATAATCTGCCCCGTCGGATCGGGATTCTCGAACTCAATCCCGATCGCATATTCCAAACGATACCCGCCTTCCGCTTCCACCAGTATCGCCGCCACGCGCGCGTTCCAGATCCGCGAGAACTCCATGAGCGACTTGAGAACTCCTCCCTCGCCCCGTTTGTAACCTTCCAGAAAGCGATCGTAATCGACTCCGTTCTCGCCAAAAACGATACGTTTAGACCGCTGCTGCGCCGCCTGGCTGCGCCGAATCTGCGGAACGTTTGAGCTATCCCGCTGTCCCAGGTCTTCGAACTCGCCCAAGGCAGCGCCGAACAGGCTCTCAACGCCGGCGACCTTGTTGCTGTCAAACCCATCGTCCGGGTAAAGCGGCTCCTCCGGCGCAATCGGACTCTCTGCGCTCGATTCCGAGGGCTGGTCGTCGTCTTTGACAACTCTGATCTGCGGAACGCCGCTCCGCGATTCGACGATCTCGTACCGCCCCTGAGTCACCGAGACGAGACTGGTCACCGGCGCCGCTTCATATTCGTCGGTGAGCTCCGCCTCACTTAACGCCTCGCCTCCGGTTTTCTCCGGATTCACGGATTCCGATTCCTCGGGCTCCGGCGGTTGCAGCTCCTCGGCTGCAGTATCTGCCCCGGTTACGTGCTCACCGGCAGGCCACGCTGCGTCCCCGTTCTCCTCATGCGACTGCTGCTGCCCAGCATGCCGCACAACATCTTCCGCCGACGACTGCGCTTGAGAGGGTTCGGCCCACGCGTCGCCGAAACCCGGCACCTGAAACAACGAACGCACTCCGAACAGTGTCGGCATTTCATCAAGGTCTTCCAGTTCCGACGGCTCGCTTGCGACGTCCTCGGGATCAGCCGGGCTCACCTCTTCAAGGTCTCCCTCCCAACTCTCGAGCTCCTCAAGCTCCTCGTCTCTGCCGGTCTTCCGTGAATCGTCGGGCCCCTGCAGCTCCGCATGCTCCAGGTCCTCGGCCTCCTCGAGCTCCTCAAGCTCCTCGGGCTCCTCATCGTAAGCTTCCAGCTGACCCGATATCCCGAAGTCTTTGCGTGGCGTCCTATCTTGATCCGACGCGTTGTCCCGCACAGCTGCGGCGCCTGAGCCACCGGCATGCTCGCCGACCGCCGCGGGTGCGCCCGGCGCACCGGCATACTGAGACAGCGCGTCGCGGGCTGCCTGATCGTGCCCGGCCGCTTTCTCCCAATCCTCGTGCACCTGACGCAGTAGCGCTGCAAGGTCATCTTCTCCCGCGCTGCGTTCGCCCTGAAGGGCTGCTTCCGGTTCCGGGGGGGGGGCCGCCGGACGCTCGCCTACAGCCGAGTCGGTTCCCGCTCCGGTTGCGGGCGCCGGCTCAGCCTCTTCCTCGAACTCCTCAGCTTCCGCGAGCTCTTCAAGTTCTTCCGGCTCAGCTGCTTCCTCGAGGTCC
Organism: Spirochaetaceae bacterium; assembly: GCA_003552665.1. Taxonomy (GTDB): domain Bacteria; phylum Spirochaetota; class Spirochaetia; order DSM-27196; family SLAA01; genus B1Sed10-166. The sequence continues at coordinate 4,970 of PUNW01000182.1, forward strand.
TCCGGCTCTTCGAGCTCCTCCAGGTCCTCGTCCGCCTCGGACTCGGCGCCTGTCTCAGCTGCCGCCGGTTCATCCGGCCCGCCGGCGTCCTCGTCGGCTTCCTCTAGCTCACCGACCTCGTCCAACTCCGCTGCCTCTTCGGTCTCGGAGACCTCTTCAAGCTCCTCGAGCTCCTCAGGCTCCTCGGCTTCGTCAAGCTCATCGGCCTCCTCGAGCTCTTCAACCTCGGCAGCGTCCTCAGCTTCATCAAGCTCCTCGAGCTCTTCAACCTCAACCGGTTCGCCCAGCTCAGCTTCGGCGGACTCTGCAGCTGCGACCTGCTCCCGCTCCACAGGCTGCGGTTGGCTCACCGGCGGCGCCGCTCCCTGTGCCGGGTCGGTTGCCGGTCCCTGCATCGTCGCAGCCGGAAGATGCTGGGTGTTTGCGACCACGCGTTCGATAATCCGCTCGAGGCGCTCGAGGTCGACACCGCCGACGTCCTTTTGTTGCGTCTGAGATCGACTGCCGATTACGGACAAAATCTCTTCCCAGCTTTTGTCCAACAGCGCGTCCACCTCGGCCTCTTTCTCAGGCTTGAGGCTCCCGATTCCGCGCTTGATCTCTCGGTTCACTTCCTGCTTGCGGTTTTCGATCTCGTGCTGCCAACGTTTCCAGTCGATCTGCTCCTTGCTGTCCAGATATTCACGCAGCAGGTTGATCTGAAATCTTTTGACGCGGTCAGATAGGACGACCACTGCATCCTGACGCAGATTCAACAGCAGAAACACCACTAGGAAGGTGGTAAGAAAAACTGCCGCGAGCAGCGTGCCGCGCATAAAATCGGTCATCTCGAACGAGCTTTCAGGCTCGAGCCAGACCGCGATCCCTCCAAGCTCAAGCGGCCGCTCGAACGCCAGGTAGGCTTGATCTTCAGTGCGAATCCGTGGGTAGCGCCCCCGGTTGACATCCAACTCCTGCCGCACCTCGCCGAAGCCCTCACTGACCGCCTCGGCATACTGCTCGGGAGCATTGACAATAACGGTCTGGTCCGGACCTACCCTTACCGTATCGCCGATACCGATTACGGCACGCCGTACCAGCCGCGAGTTCAGTTGGTCGGCGGATGTATAGAACAGCGCGGTGCCGCGCGCAATATCGAACGTGTCGTACGCCCGCAACTGATAAACAAGCTGGTTTGCCTCCTGCAGCGCGTACACCCCGGCATCACGATCCTGCGGGAGCACCAGCTCGCGAATCTTCTCCCCGTCCTCGAGCTCCGACAGCGGTTCATACTCCCGCATCGTGTCATCCTGCTCGCGGATGTCACTCGAAAGCGAGCTGTACCAAAGCCGTTCGCCTTCGTTATCTACGAAGCGCACGAACGAAAACGCCGGCAGCTCCTGACGGAGCCGGCCGAAGAACTGTTCACGCGCGGCGATATCAGCCTCGCTCTGGTTCACTCTCCATGTAGTGCGAACCGCCGGCTCTTCAAGGATCGCCTCGAACCGTTGGAGTTGCTGATTGTGCTGTTCTTCGATGAGGTCTGATGCGGTCGCAAGTCGGCGCTCTACTACCTCTGTCATGCGCTGGTCGTAGAACGTTGCTTCAATGTACTCGAACAGACCGGAAAACGCAGCCACAGTGAACGCCGTAAAGACGATCACCGCGATGAGTAAGCTTAATGCGGTCTTTTGGACGGAGCTCATTGAGATCCGCTACGCCTCCGGCACTTTTTGTTTTGAAGATCGGCAGCGGGAGGCGAAATTCTTAGCGGGCCTACTCGCCTTCGCTTTCAGCAGCTGTTTCGTTTCCGGGCTGCCTTCCGCTATCCTCCGCTGCGCGTTTATCTTTCTTCTTCTTTTTCTTTTTCGTATCGGACTCTTCGCTGACCGCCCGACTCACAAGCTCTAGGATAACCATTTCGCTTGCGTCGTTCAAGCGGTTGCCCAACTTCAGCACCCGCGTATAACCGCCGTTTCGAGCCTTGTTGCGCGGTGCGATCTCGGTGAAGAGCTTCGCCAGCACGGCCTTGTCGCCGATAGAACGCGCGATCATCCGGCGATTATGTACCGTATCTTCTTTTGCGCGAGTGATCATCTTCTCGGCAGTTCTTCGTACCGCTCCCGCTTTGGCTTTGGTAGTCTTGATCCGCTCGTACCGAAACAGCGACGTGACCATATTGCGATGCAGCGCCTTACGGTGACTCGCCTTGCGGCCCAATCGGTTGTATCCAATCTTATGCTTCATCGTTCTCGTCCTTACCGCCGTTCTCGTTTACCTCTTCAGCTTCCTTCTGTCGCTGCTTCTCCTTCTGCTTCTGCAGGCGAACCGAGTTGCGAAGCTGACTGTAGTCAGTCATACCGAGGCTTAGATCCCACTCTTTCAGCTTCTCTTTAATCTCGAGGAGTGATTTCTTGCCGAAGTTGCGCGTACGGGATATATCTTCTTCAGTCTTGCTCGTCAAGTCGCCGATACTACGGATGTTCGCGTTCTTGAGGCAGTTACTCGACCGCACCGAGAGCTCGAGCTCCTCAACCGGTGTTTCGAGCAGCTTCCGGATCCGCTCTTCTTCCTCATCGATGTCCTCGTCACTGTCGATCTCGTCCTCGTCGAAGTTGATGAAGATCGTAAAATGGTCTTTCGCGATCTTCGCCGCTTCGGCAATCGCATTCTCCGGACTGACCGTACCGTCGGTCCAAACTTCAAAGGTGAGCTTATCGTAGTCCGAGCGGTGGCCGACACGCGTGTCTTCGATCTCGTAGCGTGCCCGCCTCACAGGGGAAAAGATTGCGTCGATCGGGATCGTGCCGATTACCTCGACGTACTTCTCGTTCACCTCCGCCGGAACGTATCCGCGTCCGAGGTCGATCTGCAGTTCCAGCTCCAGCTGTGCGTTGTCCATCAATGTCATGATGTAGAGGTCGGGGTTCTTGATCGTAAACCCGGTTTCACCCATGAGGTCCTCGGCCTTCACGGTTTTGGGGCCCTTGAGCTCCACCATTACGGTCTTCTGTTCAACTCCCCCGTCGAGCTGAATCTGCAGCTGCTTGAGTTGATTGATAATATCGGGCGTGTCTTCCACCACTTCCGGAATCGACTCATATTCGCTCGAAAGAACGTGTGCATTGCCCTCAGAGTCGTAACTGGTAATCCGTAACGCCGTTATCGCATACCCTTGAATCGACGAGAGCAAGATACGCCGCAGGGAGTTTCCGATCGTCGTGCCGTAGCCACGCTCGAAGGGATAAGCGATAAACCTCCCGTAATTGTCGGAAACCTCACTATGCTCGAACGTAATCCCTTTCGGCTTCTTGAATCCTTTCAAAAGGTTCTTTCGCGCCATGCAATCCCTTCCTCGCGTTATACACGCCTACTCTTTCTGGGTCGGCATCCATTATGGGGTATCGGGGTAATGTCCTTGATACTGCGTACGCGCAGCCCCAACCCGCCGAGTGACCGGATCGCAGATTCGCGTCCTACACCCGGGCCTTTTACCAACACGTGTACCTCGCGTAGGCCGTAGTCCATAGCCTTCTGCGCAGCCGTCTCCGCCGTGGTCTGAGCTGCGTACGGTGTCGACTTTTTGGCCCCCTTGAACCCCAGGGAGCCTGCGCTCGACCAGGAGAGCACGTTGCCTGCGGTATCGGTCACGGTCACGATGGTGTTGTTGAAGGTTGCCTGAACGTACACCAACCCTTCAAATACTGATCTCTTATCTTTTCGCTTCCGTACTTTCGCCACGTAAGACTCCTTATCCTACTTCTTCTTTCCGGCGACGGTCTTGCGCTTACCTTTGCGCGTGCGCGCATTGGTCCGCGTTCGCTGTCCCCGCACCGGCAATCCCTTACGGTGCCGGAGGCCCCGGTTACAGCCGATATCCATGAGTCGCTTGATGTTCAGCGACACTTCAGTGCGCAGACGCCCTTCGACAACGTACTCGTTCTCGATGACGTTACGCAGCTGATTGATCGCCTCCGGCTGGAGATCGTTAATGCGCTGCGAAGTATCGATTCCGGCCTTCTCACAAATCTCGTCGGCCGATGACCGTCCAATCCCGTAAATGTACGTCAAAGCGATGTTCACAGGCTTATTCGGCAAATCAACGCCGGCTATTCGCGCCATTCAGTCCCCCTGTTACTTTTGCCTCTGCTTGTGCTTCGGATTCGAGCACACTATTCTGATTATGCCGTTGCGGCGGACCACTTTGCAGCGATCACAGATACGCTTCACACTCGCTCTCACTTTCATCTCAGTTGCCCCCTAGAGGTTCCGCGATCGAATGCGTCCCTTCTTGGTCAGACCGTCGTGGTGGTGCATCCGCAGATGCCCTTCAATCTGCGACATCAGGTCGAGGTCAACACCGACCATAATCAACAGCGACGTACCACCCATTAGGAACGCTACTTCCATCGGGAAGTCGAATAACTGTTGCACGAGCGTCGGAATGATCGCAATGAACGCCAGAAACAACGCCCCCGGCAGAATAATGCGGTTCAGCACTCGCGTAAAATACTCTTCCATCTTTTCCGAGCGGATACCCGGAATCGAGCCGCCGTTCTCACGGATGTTCTTCGCGATCTCGGTCGGGTTCAAGGTCACCTGCGTGTAGAAGTACGCGAAGAAAATGATCAGCAAGGTGTACATCACGATGTACATCGGACCATCCGGCCGTAGCCAGAACGCAACCGTCTGCAACCAACGTACTCCCGGCCCGAGCCCCTGTGCGATCTGCAGCGGAAAGGTCATGACCGAGGCGGCGAAGATGACCGGGATAACACCCGACGGGTTGATCTTGAACGGCACATAGGTGTTCTGGGCGCCGTACATCCTGCGGCCCACCACACGCTTGGCGTAGTGCACCGGGATCTTGCGCTGCCCGCGCTGCTCGTAGATCACCAGGGCCACCACAACAACGAACATCAAGAACACCACGATCACGAACACGGGGTTCAGGTCGCCTTGCTGGATGTGCTGAATCAGAATCCAGAAACCGCCGGGCAACTGCGCCACGATACCGGCGAAGATCAACAGCGAGATACCGTTCCCGATACCGCGCTGGTTAATCTGCTCGCCTATCCACATAAGGAATACCGTACCGGCGGTAACGCTGAGCATCGACACGAAGATGTACGCTGTGCGCGAGATTGCGATTGCATCCGGTATGCTGTCGGCGTACACCGTAACCGCTAGCGACTGAATGATACAAACTACGATCGTGCCGTAGCGCGTGTACTTCTGAATCCGCTTCCGGCCACCCTCTTCCTGCGAAATCCGTTTCAGCGTCGGGAACACGACCACCATCAGCTGCATGATAATCGACATCGAGATATACGGCATGATCCCGAGCATGAAGATCGAGAACCGTGAGAACGCACCACCGGCAAAGAAGTCGAGATAATCGGTAATCCCAACTCCGCCGGCCGCACCCTCGGTCAGGAAGTAGGTGCGAACCACGTTTACGTTGATCCCCGGTATCGGAATCGTCGCCCCCAGCCGGAAGATCAACAGCATCGAGAGCGTGAAGAGTATGCGTTCACGCAGATCGCGTATTCTGAATATGTCCGCAAGCGGATTACTAGCCATTGTTCACATCATCCCGAGTTTTACTCGAATCGTCCGGTGTGCCGGCGGTAACACTCCCCCCGGCCTTCTCAATCTTCTCACGTGCACCGGCCGAGGTATCAACCCCGACCACGCTCAATTTCTTGTCCAGCGTGCCATCCGAGAGGATTTTCGCAAACCGCGCGTTCCGTCGAACGAGGCGCTTCTCTTTGAGAGCTTCCAGGGTCACGGTGTCACCCTCCTCGAAATGGCGCGCGACAGTTGCAATGCTCACCGCTACCACACTGCGCTTAAACGGGTAGTTCGAGAACCCGCGGCGCGCCACGCGCCGATACAACGGCATCTGTCCACCTTCGAACCCGGGACGAACGCCGCCGCCGGAGCGCGCATTCTGCCCCTTATGTCCGCGACCCGCGGTCTTGCCTCTCCCGGAACCGGGCCCGCGGCCGCGTACCTTACGGCTTCGTGTGGCCCCATTTGGTGCCTTCAGCTCCATAATTGCCTACACCTCCTCGGCGCGAACCAGATGCGATACCGCCCGCACCATGCCGCGAATTGCGTCGCCGGCCTCGTGCTCCACGGTCTGATGCATCCGGCGCAGACCCAGCGCACGGACCGTACGGCGATGCTGCGGCTTACTCCCAATCGGGCTTTTAACAAGTGTGATTCGCAACTTCCGTCCCATCACGTTAACCCCACATCTCCTGCAGCGTCTTGCCCCGATTCTTGCTGACAACGCGAGCATCCATCAGGTTCTCCAGGCCCGTAAACACCGCCTTCACGATATTCAGCGCGTTCTGTGAACCATGCGACTTGCAGAGCACGTCGTTGATTCCACCCATTTCCATCACCGCCCGCACCGGACCGCCGGCGATGATTCCAGTTCCCGGAGCTCCGGGGCGCATCAGCACCTGGGCGCTCTTGAACTCGCCTTTGATGTCGTGCGGAATCGTCTCTTTTTTCAGCGGCACGCGAATCGTATTGCGCTTGGCCTTGTCGACTCCCTTCCGGATTGCCTCGGCAACGTCGTTCGCTTTACCGAAGCCATAGCCAACCGTTCCCGCTTTGTCGCCGACGACCACCAGCGCAGAAAACGAGAACCGCCGTCCGCCTTTGACGACCTTGGCAACACGATTGAGCTTTACAAGCTTCTCGGTAAACTCTCGTTCTTGAGTTTCTTCCACGAACAACCCCCCTATAGCTTCACGCCCGCTTTGCGCGCGCCTTCGGCCACCGCCTTGACCACGCCGTGATACAGGTGCCCGTTGCGATCAAACACCGCCTGCTCGATCTGCGCCGACTTCAGTTTCTCCCCGAGCGCCTGTCCGAGCTTCTCGGCATCATCAACACGCACCCGCAGCCCCTTGGTGTCGCCGTGCATGCTCGACACCGCAACCAGGGTCTGGCCGGCATCATCGTCGATCGCCTGTACATACAGATGCCGATTGCTCTTGAACACGCTCAACCGCGGCCGTGCGGCGCTGCCGAAAATCTTCCGGCGCACACGCATTTTGCGCCGTTTTCGTCTTCTATTCCGTTCAAGTACTCTTTTCATCGTCACTTCACCTATTTCACGCCGGACTTACCAACTTTGCGGCGCACCGTTTCGTCAGCGTACTTAACACCCTTGCCCTTGTACGGTTCGGGAGGTCGCAGGGACCGCAACTCGGAGGCGACCTGGCCGACGCGTTGCTTGTCGATGCCGCTTACCACCACCTTATTCGGGGTTTCGCATACGATTTCGATATCCTCCGGGATACGGTACTCAATCGGGTTCGAGTATCCCAGACTCAGCACGATTGCGTCATCCTTCGCCTCGGCCCGGTAGCCCACTCCGGTAATAAGCAGTTCCCTGCGAAATCCCTCGGTGACGCCGTGCACCATATTGAACAGCAGCTGACGATACAGGCCGTGCATCGCCCGGGCACGCTTGGTCTCGGTCGTGCGCACCACCGAGCAGTTGCCGTTGTCCATCTCAAAACGCACTTCCGGCAGGTAGTCCTGCTCCAGTTTGCCTTTCGGACCTTCTACCGTAATCTGTCGGTCACCAATCTCCAGCTTCACGTTGTCCGGAATTCGCACCGGAAGCTTTCCTACACGTGACATAACACAACCCCCGTTACCATACCGAACACAGCAACTCGCCGCCGACCTTCCGCTCGCGCGCTTTGCGCCCGGTCGTAACTCCCGCCGACGTTGATACGATCAGTGTTCCGAATCCGTTATAGACTCTCGGCATGGTACGATATCCTGCATACACTCGCCGCCCCGGTGTCGAGATCTTCTCGAGCCCCTGAATCACCGGCGCACGATTCTCGTCGTACTTCAAGAACACGCGGATTACCGAGAACGAGTCCTGGCTCACTTTCTTGAAGTTCTTAATGTAGCCTTCGTTCTTCAGTATCTTTACTACTTCGAGCTTCAACTTCGACGTAGGGATATCCACCTTCTCGAACCGCGCACGACTACCGTTGCGGATCTTGGTCAGCATATCAGCTAACGGATCAG